>NZ_JACGMO010000104.1:0-28339 GCF_015354745.1 Micromonospora sp. S-DT3-3-22 | reverse complement strand
TCGCGGCGGTGGCCGAAGGGCTGACCAACAGGGAGATCGGTCAGCGGCTGTTCATCAGCGAACGCACCATCGGCGTGCACGTGTCGCACATCTTCGACAAGCTCCAGGTGCGGACCAGGGTCCAGGCCAGCGCCATCCACCTGCGTAACCGGGGCGGGTGAGCGTACGTCCGGCGCGGACGAATACGTCGTTCTACTGATCCCCGCTGCGGCCGGCGCTGACAGGCTGTCCACCGGAAACGACGGGCGCGGCGCTGCCCCGACCACTGTGGAGGAGACATGACGGAACCGGTCTGGGGGCCCGTCCACGCGGACATCGTCGATCTCCTCGCCGACCACCCGGAGGACGTCCCGGCGGTGGTCGACCACCTCACCAAACTCCAGGACCTGCTGGTCCGGCTGCCGCCGCTGGAGCAGAGCTGCCCGCTTGCCGACTTCAACCGGCTCTACCTGACCATCACCAGCCGGGTGCTGGAGGGGCTCTACGACGACTACTTCGCCGACCCGGTGTTCCTGTCCCGGCTGGACGTGGAGTTCGCCGCCCGCTACTTCGACGCGATGCGGCTGTGGACCGAGTCCAGCCCGACCACCCCGCGCGCCTGGTCGTGCCTGTTCAAGCGGATGCGCGGCCCGGACGCCCGGCCGTTGCCGTCGGCGGCGGCGGGGGTGAACGCGCACATCAACTTCGACCTGCCGTTCGCCCTGGTGACCACGTTCGACCACCTGGAGTCCGAGCCGGTGGACGGCACCGAACAGCACCGCGACTACCTGAAGATCAACGACATCTTCGCCGACAAGATCCCGTCGCTGCGGCGGGGCTACCTGGAGCGGTGGCAACTGCTCCTGGACATGCTCAACGGCGACATCGACGACTGGTACCAGGGCGAACTGGTCGAATACACCAGGGACGTGGCCTGGCGCAACGCGCAGAAGATCTGGCGTTGCCGGCACGACCCGCAGGCCCGCGACGGCGAGCGCACCCGGCTGGACGACAATGCCGCGGCGCTCGGCCGGCTGCTGCTGTCACCGCTGGGGGCGTTCCTGCAGTAGCAGCCGGGACGGGGGGTCCCCGCGCCCCGGGAAACCGGGGCGCGGGGACGCGTCCGTTCCGCCAGGATGACCGGATGCGCCCGACCGAGGAACCGCTGCCCGGCAACGTCACCACCGGCGTGGTGCGGGTCGGTGACACCGTCCGCCGGCCGGTCGGCCCGTGGACCGACGCCGTCGACGCCCTGCTGACCCACCTGCACGCCGTCGGCTTCGACGGCGCGCCCCGGCCGCTGGGCCGCGACGGGCAGGGCCGGCAGGTGCTGGAGTACGTGCCGGGGGAGCTGGGCCACCCCTCGGGGCTCTACCCCACGGCGGACCTGTCCCCGATCGGCCGGCTGCTGGCCGACCTGCACCACGCCACCGCCGGTTTCGTACCCCCCGAACCGGCCCGCTGGCAGGTGCCGATCCGCCCCGACGGCACGGACCTGATCTGCCACCACGACCCGGCACCGTGGAACCTGGTCCGCGCCGCCCGGGGCTGGGTGCTGATCGACTGGGACGGCGCCGGCCCCGGCACCCGCCGCTGGGAGCTGGCGTACGCCGCGCAGGCCATGGCCGGGATGCGCCCCGACCGGCCGGTGCCCGACTCGGCCCGCCGGCTGCGCGCCCTGGTCGACGGGTACGACCTGCCGGCGGCGCAACGTCCCGCGCTCGCCGCGACCCTCGGCCCCCGGGCGCGGGCGATGTACGACCTGCTGTCCGACGGCGCCCGGCGCGGCATCCAGCCCTGGGCCCGGATCCACGCCGAGGACGGCCCCTACTGGCGGGCCGTCGCCGGCCACCTGTCGGCCCACGTCGACGACTGGACCCGCGCCCTGGCGTGACCCTGCGGCCGGCGGGTGTCGGACGGCCCGCCCGGGGTACCCGCCGGTCATGCCCGCACACCGGTTCGCCTTCCGGTTCGACCCGACGTTCCGGGTCCCGTTGGCGCTGCTCGGCCTCCGACCGCAGACCTGCGCCGTGCTGCTCGACGACGCGGAACTGGTGATCCGGTTCGGCCGCTGGCGGCTGCGGACCGGCCGGGCGAACGTGATCGACGCCCAGCGCGGTGGGCCGTACCGCTGGTGGCGGGCCGTCGGGCCGCACCTGTCCCTGGCCGACCGGGGGGTCACCTTCGGCACCGGCACCACGGCCGGGGTGTGCCTGCGGTTCGGTACCCCGGTGCCGGGGCTGGCCCCCGGCCGGTGGCTGCGCCATCCGGCGGCCACCGTGACGGTGACCGACCCGGACGCCCTGCTGGCGGCCCTGCGCCGCACACCGGCCGGCCACCCCCGTCCCGCCTGACCCCCGGCTTCCCCGGTTCCGGCCGGCCGGACCGCCTCCAGCGCCTACCGTCGGGGACAGGGGACACGAGGGCGGTCGGCGGATGGCGGACGGGCGGGACGGGACGCGGGGACGGCGGACCCGGGAACGACGGGGGAGCACGCCGCCGCCGGGCCACGGGCGGGCGCTGCGCGAGGCCCGGGACGCCGGCCAGGGTGAGCGCACCCGACCCGGGCCGGTGGGCCTGCCGGAGTGCGTGAACAGCCACGCCCGGCCGGCCCGGCCCGGTGGCGCGCTGCGCCGGTGGCTGTTCGCGTACCGGGTGCAGCCGGTCGGCCCGGAGACCGAGGAGGGCAGCCAGCGCCGGCACCCCTGGTGGCAGGTGATGTGCCTGACCGGGGTCGACTACTTCTCGACCCTGTCCTACCTGCCGGGCATCGCGGCGCTGGCCGCCGGGGCGCTCTCCCCGCAGGCCACCCTGCTGATCGTGGCGCTGACCCTGCTCGGGATGCTGCCGATGTACCGGCGGGTGGCCCGGGAGAGCCCGCACGGGCAGGGGTCGGTGGCGATGCTGGAGCGGCTGCTGCCGTTCTGGCGGGGCAAGATCTTCGTACTGGTGCTGCTCGGTTTCGTCGCCACCTCGTGGATCATCACGATCACCCTCTCCGCCGCCGACGCCACGGTGCACCTGCTGGAGAACCCGTACCTGCCGTCGTCGGCGCCGCACGGCGACGGGGTGGCCGTGCTGGTGACGGTGGCGCTGCTGCTCGTCCTCGGCGGGGTGTTCCTGCTCGGCTTCAGCGAGGCGGTGCTGGTGGCCGTACCCCTGGTGGTGGTCTTCCTCGGTCTCAACGCGGTGATCGTGGCCGACGGCCTGGCCGGGATCGCCGCCGACCCGGGCACCGTGCGGAACTGGACGGCCGCCCTGACCGCCGGGGGTTCCGGGGTGGGCGACCTGCTCGGCCCGGCGGTGCTGGCCTTCCCGCTGCTGGTCCTGGGCCTGTCCGGCTTCGAGACCGGGGTGAGCATGATGCCCCTGGTACGCGGGGCGGGCGAGGACCGCGGGCAGCGGCTGGCCGCGCGGATCCGCAACACCCGCCGGCTGCTCACCGCCGCCGCGCTGATCATGTCGGTGTACCTGCTGACCACCACGTTCGTCACCACCGTGCTGATCCCGCCCCGGGAGTTCCAGCCGGGCGGCGCGGCGAACGGCCGGGCGCTGGCCTGGCTGGCCCACGCCCGGCTCGGCGAGGGGTTCGGCACGCTCTACGACATCAGCAGCGTGTTGATCCTCTGGTTCGCCGGGGCGTCGGCGATGGCCGGCCTGATCAACATCGTGCCGCGCTACCTGCCGTCGTACGGGATGGCACCGGAGTGGGGCCGGGCGGTCCGGCCGGTGGTGCTGGTCTACACCCTGATCAGCATCGTCATCACCGTCGCCTTCCGGGCCGACGTCAACGCCCAGGCCGGCGCGTACGCCACCGGCATCCTGGCGATGATGGTCTCCGGCGCGGTGGCGGTGACCATCGCGACCGTCCGGGCCCGGCACCGGTTCGCCGCGTCCGGCTTCGCGGTGCTCACCGCCGTGCTGCTCTACGCGCTGGCCGAGAACGTCATCGAGAAGCCCGACGGGCTCGCCATCTCCGGCATGTTCATCGCCGGCATCGTGGTGGTGTCGCTGGTCTCCCGGATCACCCGGACCACCGAGTTGCGGACCGAACGGATCGAGTTCGACGAGCCGGCCCGGCGGTTCGTCACCGAGTCGCTGGCCCACGACGGCCGGCTGCACCTGATCGCCAACAAACGCGACACCGGCGCGCTCAAGGAGTACCGGGTCAAGGAGCGGGCGCAGCGGGGCATGAACCCGGTGCCGGGCGCCTCCGACGTGCTCTTCCTGGAGATCGACGTGGTGGACCCGTCGGAGTTCAGCCAGGTGTTGTGGGTGCACGGGGTCGAGGTCGGCGGCTTCCGGGTGCTGCGGGCCAGCAGCCCGGCGGTGCCGAACGCGATCGCCGCCATCCTGCTGGCGTTGCGCGACGGCACGGGCGTCCGCCCGCACGCCCACTTCGAGTGGTCCGAGGGCAACCCGATCGCCCACCTGCTGCGCTACCTGATCCTCGGCCGGGGCGACACCCCACCCGTGGTCCGCGAGATCATCCGCAAGAGCGAACCCGACCCCTCCCGCCGCCCCGGCATCCACGTAGGCGCCTGACCCACCCCCACCCCACCCCGCCCCGCCCACCCCGCCCCACCCCGCTCGCCCGGCTGCCCCACCCGGCTTTCCCCGGTGATCAAGAAGTTTCCGTCACCGAAGCACGTGGTTTCTGACCAGAACTTCTTGATCACCGCATGACAGCGGTCGATGGACAGGGCGGTGGGGGTGAAGGGGGTTGTGGGATGGGTTCCTAGGAAGGTTAGGGGGTGTGGGGTGGTGGGCGCGGCGGGAGGTGCGGGTGGGTGATCTGGAGCGGACATGATGCGGCCCGCGCCCCGAGGGGTGGGCGCGGGCCGGGGAGAGGCCGTTTACTTCGACGGCTCGGGGAGCTTGCAGTCGATCTTCGGGTTGGCGCCGATGTAGTTGAGCGGCCCGGCCACGATGGTCACCAGGATCGTGCCGGCCTCGGCACAGTTGGTGTCGTCGTTCCCGTAATAGCCGCGCTGACCAGCGGCGATAGCGCCGATGACCAGCCAGATGACGACGATGACTCCGAGGATCGACGAACCGCGCATGGGGGTGCCTCCCGGCTTGTGTGATGTTCGAGGTGACGCCCATGTACCCAGCGGCCGGGACCGGGTAAACGGTATTCCGGAACGGTCAGCGCGATGCTGCCCAATTCACCGACGGAGGGCCACCGCGTACCCGAGGACGACAGGGGCCGGTGGACAAGCCTCGCACGTGTCCACCGGCCCCTGTCGGTTCTCAGAGTCAGTCCTGGCTGTCGGTGCCGGTCGGCGTCGGCAGCACCCGCTCGGCCTCGGCGCCCGCACCGGCCAACACCTGCGCCTGCTGCGGCCAGGTGGCCAGGCTCGCGGTGGCGCGCAACCCGGCGGCGCGGATCGTCTCCCGCAGGCTGGTCTCGTCCAGCGCGGCGAGCTGCCGGTAGCTGCGGATGCCGGCGGCCTGGAGCGCGGCGGCCATCTTCGGGCCGACCCCCTGGATACGCCGGAAGTCGTCCACCGGCTCGTCCTGCGCCGCCGCGCCCTCGGCGACGGAGGCACCCCGCGCGACCGGAGCACTGTCCGAAACCGGGGCGTTGTCCGGGACCGGGGCGCTGTCGGCGTCGGGGGTGCGTTGCGTCGGGATCACCGGCTCGGCGGCGACCGGGGCGTCGTCCACGTCGACTGCTCGCGGGGAGGTGTGCTCGGGCGCGCCGGCCGGCTCGGCCTCCGCGCCGCCGGCCGGCTGCGGCTCAGCCACGCCGGCCGACGAACCGGCGACATCAACGGGCGTCGACTCGTCAACCGGCGTCGACGCGACGCCCGAGGACGACTCACCGGCCAGAGCCGAATCGGTGGCCGGGGTCGGCTCGTCAACCGGGGCCGAATCGTCAACCGGGGTGACGTCCGAGGCCGTGACCGGGGTCGCGGTGACCTGCCCCGGGTCCACCGGGGTCGGTTCCGGCAGATCGGCCGCTGCGCTGTCCGGGGTGTCCTCGACGGTCGCCCGGGGTGCGGGGACCGGCGCGGTGGTCTCGCCGGTGACGCCGCTTCCGGGTGCGTCGTCCGGGGTGGCGCGGCCGGTCAGATCGAGGGTGGTGGGTTCGTCCGCGAGGTCCGGCAGCGGGGCGGTCCGGTCGGCGGCGACCGTGCTGGACGTGCCGTTGACGGCGACGTCCTCGACGGCGGAAGGAGCGGACCCGGAGGTCGAGGCGGACCCGGAGGCGGCAGAGGAGTCGGAGCTGACAGAGGACTCGGAGGTGACAGAGGACTCGGCGGGGGCCGCCAGGTCAGGAGCGGCGGAGGACCCGGCGGAGACGGCGGCGGCCGACCCGGTGGTGGTCGGGGTGGGGTGGTCGGCGTCCGGCGCGACGTGCGGGGTGGGCTCGTCGACGATGGCGGCGGGTGCCGGGGAGGTGTCGACCGTGGCGGCCGGGCGTGGGGCGTCGATCGTGGCGGCGGCCTTCTCCTCGGGGGTGAGCCCGACCACCGGGTCACCCTCCACGATGGGCGCGGCGGCGGTCGGCTTCTGCCGGCCCCACAGCGCCCAGCCTCCGGCCAGGCCCACCAGCAGGGCCAGGATCACGACGAGCCACTGCCCGACAGTTGACGGCACGGCTACCTCCCTATTGCGTATGTCGTCGAAGTCGCGAGGAAAACGCGAAAACCCGCCGCAGCTTTGCACACGCGAATGTCGGACGACAGGGAGGACCACACCTCGTTGCGCAGGTGGAATGCCCGGTGTCGGGCGGTATCGACGTCACGACAGCGTGTCGTCGTCGGGCGTCGGTGATTGGTCTGCGCCGCAGCGGCGGCGGTTCAGCGCAGCGGCTCCGGGCTGGGCGCGTCGGAGACGTCCCAGCTGTAGAAACAGCCGGCCGGCGCGTCCCGGGGCGACCGCCAGGTCGGCAGGTACGCCGACGTGTGGGCGGACAACCGTTCGTTGGTCCGCTGGTACAGCGGGTGCTGGCGGGCGATGACCAGGGTGTCGACGTCCACCTCGGTGGTTTCCATCAGGTGTACGCACAGGTCGTGCAGGCGGTACAGGGAGCGGTGGCGCAGCCCGGTGAGTCCGGGTAGTTCGGTCGCGTCGGCTTCGGCGAAGATCTGGGCGACCCGCCCCTCCGCGCCGGGAATGATCCTGCTGACGATCACCAGACGGCTCATCGGACCCCTCTCGCCGGTGGCGCGCCCCGATCGGTCCAGGGCTCACGGTGGGTCCATCCTGGCGGCGGGGCTGTCACCTGGTCGTCACGCCGTCCGGCGGGATCGTGACGGCGGGCGGCCGGGGTGCGGCGGGTGGCCTGCCGGATCGGGGCGAGGGTCTCGTCGACCAGGGCGCACATCGCGGGGGAGGGTTCCAGCCGCAGTTCCCGCATGAGCAGGTCCCGGTAGACGTAGAAGGCGTGCACCGCCTCGAACGCGTTGCCCTCGGCGAGGTGGATGCGTACCACCAGGCGGTGCGGGGTCTCCCGGAGCGGTTCGGCGGCCATCGCCTCCAGGGCGGCCTGCAACGCCTCACCGTGCCGTCCGGCGTCGAGGTGGTCGACGGCGAGCTGTTCCAGCATGTGCAGCCGGAGCTGGCGCAGCCGTTCCCGGTCCAGCAGCACCCAGTCGTCGTACCAGCCGGGGAGCAGGTCGCGGCTGCCGGCGGCGAGCGCGTCGGCGGCGGCGCGCGGGTCGCCGCCGTCGCGGACCCGGGCGGCGGTGGCGACGAGGTCGTCCACGTCGAGCCGGACGGCCGGGTCGAGGCGGACGGTGTCACCGCTGACCAGCAGCGGGCAGCAGGGGTCCTGGCGTAGCCGCCACAGGGCGGTCCGCAGGGACGACAACGCCCGTTCCTCGGGCACCTCGGGCCAGAGCAGCCCGGCCAGGTTGCTGCGGGTGGCGCCGGGGCGCAGCCCGATCAGGGCGATCACCCGTTGCAGCCCCCGGGGGACCACCACGGGGGTGTCGCCGTGCAGCAGCCGGAAACCGCCGAGCAGGTGCAGGCGTACCGGCGGGTCGGCCGGAACCTCGCTGGTCGGCGTGCTGGCATGACCGGTCACGGGCGCACCCCCTGCACGGAAACCTGGGTCCAGATCGTCCGGTGTCCCGACGCGGTCCCCCGCGACGCCGTGGCCGGTTCACTGCGCGACCGAGCCGGGCCGGCCGGCACGAACACTACCAATATGATTACTCTCGGTCAACGAAAGTGTAGGCATGGCGACCGGGGGTGAATCGCCTCTGATCTGCGAACCTCCATCACAATGGACAGCTCTCGCATAGCCGGTACACAGCATGCGTCAACGCAACGTCACCATCATGCGAGGGTGTTGCGGGTCGGTGGGTGACGCCCGGGTGACGGGTCCGGCCGGAGGGTGGCGGCTACCGGGGTGAGTCGCCCGGTGGAGGAGGACCCGAGATGACCGTCACCCACGGCCGACCGCTGACCAGCGAGATCACCGAGATCCTGGTGACCCGCTGCGGTCTCGACGCCGACGCCGCTGCCCGCGCGCCCGCCGCCAGCCTGGAGGAACTGGGCATGGACTCGCTGGCGCTGCTGGAACTGTCCGCCGTGGTCGCCGACCGCTGGCGGGTGCGCATCCCCGAACAGGCCGGGCAGCTCAGCATCGCCGGTGTCGCCGACCTGGTGGCCGACGCCGGACCGGCCGGGCACACCGAGAACAGCATCCTCATCGCCGCCCCGCTGGCGCTGGTCTGGGAGATCACCAACGACGTGGCCCGCTGGACGGACCTGTTCACCGAGTACGCGGTGGTGGAGATCCTGCACCGGGAGGGGGACACGGTCCGGTTCCGGCTGACCATGCACCCCGACGAGAACGGCATCGCGTGGAGCTGGGTCAGTGAACGTACCGCCGACCCGGCGACCTGGCAGGTGCGGGCCCGGCGGGTGGAGACCGGACCGTTCGAGTACATGCGCATCCACTGGTACTACGACACGGAACCTGAGGGCACCCGGATGACCTGGGTGCAGGACTTCGCGATGAAGTCGACCGCGCCGGTGGACGACGTGGCGATGACCGAGCGGATCAACACCAACAGCCGGGTGCAACTGGCCGTGATCAAGGAACGGATCGAGCGGGCGTACGCGGGAGGCGGCGATGAGTGAGGTCACCACCGGTCTGGTCGCCGCCCGGGACGTGCCGGCCGACCGGCGGCGCGGCGGGGAGCTGCGGGTGCTGCTCGGCCCGCGTACCGTCGGCAGCACCTCGGGGTTCATGGGGGTGGTGACGGTGGCCCCCGGTGACCGGGTCGCCGAGCACTACCACCCGTACAGCGAGGAGTTCCTCTACCTGGTGCGGGGCGCGATCACCGTCGACCTGGACGACGAGCCGGTGCCGCTGGCCGCCGGGGAGGCGCTGTTCGTGCCGCGTAACGTGCGGCACCGGTTGCGTAACACCGGTGCCGTCCCCGCCGAGGTGGTGTTCCACCTGGGCCCGCTCGCCCCCCGCCCGGAACTCGGCCACGTGGACACCGAACTGGTGGAGCAGCGGGGTCCGTCGTGACCGGGCGGCGTGCCGTGGTGACCGGGGTGGGGGTGGTCGCCCCGGGTGGGGTCACCCGGGACCGGTTCTGGAAGACCCTCACCGAGGGGCGGACGGCCACCCGGCGGATCAGCTTCTTCGACCCGTCGCCGTACCGGTCGCAGATCGCCGCCGAGTGCGACTTCGACCCGGACGCCGCCGGGCTCACCCCGGCGCAGCGGCAACGCTCCGACCGGTACGTGCAGTTCGCGCTGGCCTGCGCGGCGGAGGCGCTGGCCGACAGCGGCCTCGACCTGACCGACGCCGAGCGGGACGTCGCCGGGGTGGTGCTGGGCACCGCCGTCGGCGGCACGACCGCGCTGGAGCAGGAGTACGTCCGGGTCAGTGACTCCGGCCGGCACTGGCTGGTCGACCACGCCCTCGGTGGGCCGTACCTCTACCAGGCGCTGGTGCCGAGCAGCCTGGCCGCCGACGTGGCCTGCCGGCACGGGCTGCGCGGCCCGGCGCAGGTGGTGTCCACCGGCTGCACCTCCGGCATCGACGCCATCGGCTACGCCCACCAGCTCGTCGTCGACGGGGAGGCGGACGTCGTGCTGGCCGGCGCGGCGGACTCGCCGATCTCCCCGGTCACCGTGGCCTCGTTCGACGCGATCCGGGCGACCAGCCCGGACAACGACGACCCGGCGCACGCCAGCCGCCCGTTCGACGCGCACCGGCAGGGTTTCGTGCTCGCCGAGGGGGCGGCGGTGCTGGTGCTGGAGGAGTGGGAGCACGCCCGGCGGCGCGGCGCGCACGTCTACTGCGAGGTGGCCGGCTACGCGGGCCGCAGCAACGGTTTCCACATGACGGGGCTGCGGCCCGACGGGGTGGAGATGGGGTTGGCCATCGCGGCGGCGCTGCGGGAGGCCCGGCTGGACCCGTCGGCGGTGTCCTACGTCAGCGCGCACGGTTCGGGCACCCGGCAGAACGACAGGCACGAGACGGCGGCGTTCAAGCGGTCGCTGGGCCCCACGGCGTACCGGGTGCCGGTGAGTTCGATCAAGTCGATGGTGGGGCACTCGCTGGGCGCGATCGGCGCCATCGAGATGGCCGCCTGCGCCCTGGCCATCGAGTACGGGGTGGTGCCGCCGACTGCCAACTGGACCACCCGGGACCCGGAGTGCGACCTGGACTACGTGCCGAACGTGGCCCGGGAGACCCCGGTGGACGTGGCGTTGTCGGTGGGCAGCGGGTTCGGGGGGTTCCAGTCCGCGATGCTGTTCCGCCGGCTGGCGGTGACGCGGTGACGCTCCCCGCCCCCGCCGTCGCCCCGGCCCCGGCCCCGGGTGCGCGGGCGCGGGCGGTGGTGACCGGGATCGGGGTGGTCGCGCCCAGCGGCATCGGTGTCGACGCGCACTGGCGGACGGTGACCGGTGGCGTCCGGCGGACCGGACCGATCACCCTGTTCGACCCGACCGGCTACCCCACGAGGGTCGGTGGCGAGGTTCCCGGCTTCCACCCGGCGGCGTACGTCGACACCCGGCAGCTCGTGCAGACCGACCGCTGGACCCACCTCGGGTTCGCCGCGACCGCGTTGGCGCTCGCCGACGCCGGCCTGCCCGCCCGCGCCCCGGACCCGTACGCCTGGGCGGTCACCCTGGCCAGTTCGTCGGGGGGGAACCTGTTCGGGCAGCGGGAGCTGCAACGGCTCTGGGGTGGGCCGAGCCGCACCGTCGGGGCGTACCAGTCGATCGCCTGGTTCTATGCGGCGAGCGTCGGGCAGTTGTCGATCCACCACCAGTTCAAGGGGCCGTCGGGGGTGCTGGTCGCCGAGGCCGCCGGTGGGCTGGACAGCCTGGCGCACGCGGTGCGCACCATCCGGCGGGGCACGTCGGTGGTGGTCGCCGGGGCGACGGAGTGCCCGCTGAGCCCGTACGCGCTGGCCTGTCAGCTCCGTTCCGGGCTGCTCAGTCCCGTCAACGAGCCGGCAGCGGCGTACCTGCCGTTCGACCGGGCGGCCGGCGGGTACGTGCCCGCCGAGGGGGGCGCGGTCTTCGTGGTGGAGGAACGGGGGCACGCCCTGGCCCGGGGCGCCCGGATCTACGGGGAGGTGACCGGCTGGGCGGCCACCCACGACGCGGTGCACACCGGCCCGGACACCGCCGGCGACCCGGCGACGTACGCGCGGGCGATGCGGCTGGCGCTGGACCGTGCCGGCTGCACGCCCGACGCGGTGGACCTGGTCGTGCCCGACGCGCTCGGGGTGCCCCGCTACGACCGCAGCGAGGCGACGGCGCTGCGGACGGTCTTCGGTGACCGGCCGCCGCCGGTGAGCACCCACAAGTCGTTGACCGGCCGGGCCCACCAGGGTGGGTCGGCCCTGGACGTGGCGACCGCGCTGCTCGCCTTCCACCACGACACGCTGCCCGCCTCGGCCGGTCCGGTCGATCCGGCTCCGGGCTGCGAGTTGGGCTTCCTGCGTGCCCCGCGCCGGCCCGACAGTCGGGTGGCGCTGGTCTGCGCGCGCGGCTTCGACGGCTTCAACAGCGCCCTGGTGCTCCGGGGCGCCGCCCCGACACCGAGGAGCGCCACCGACTGATCACTGTGCGTAGTGTCCGAGGGGTGTGCCCGGCCGGCGGAAGTCCGCCCGCCGGGCACACCCCTGTCCGCGCCCGACGGTGCCGCTGCCGACTGGCCGCGACCGTCCACGGTGACCGGTGCCGACCAGGGGCGGGGCACCGTCGAGCCGCCCGGATCCACATCGGAGCGCCGGGCACGGCGAAGGCGCCGGTGGTGTCGCGGGCCGGCGTACGCGCCCGATCCTGCCCGGCCGATCGAGCGGCGGCAATCCGGCCGGCCGCCTTTTATGATCTAGCCATTCGCATCTAGTAATGGTCTTCCGGGCTGTCGTAGGGTGCCGTGAGCACGCCAAGAGACATCATTTATGGGCGCTTTCGCCCGATTCTATGCTGGACGGTGGCCGGCGGTGACCATGTATCGCCCGACGGAAGATCCTGCGGCGCAAGACCCCGGTTGGGTGGACGACGTGTTGTTCGCCGGCCCCCCGACCGACGTTTGTCTCCGGCTGCCCGAGCCGGTGGACCGGGGCACCCTGCACCGCCTGGTCGTCGCGGCACAGGACCGGCTGCGCGACGCGGGGCTGCGCCCCGGCGGGGCCGTCGCGCTGCGCCTGCCACCGTCGGTGTCCTATGTGGTCAACCTGCTGGCGACCTGGCGCAGCGGCGGTCAGGCCGTGCTGCTCGACCACCGGCTCACCGACCACGAGGTCGACCAGGCGCTGCGCCGGCTCACCCCGCAGGTGGTCGTCGCCCCGGCCCGCACCGGTGGTGGCGCGCTGAAGGTCTTCCTCGACGTCACCGAGAGCGTCACCGCGTACGCCGACCGTCCCGCGGTCAGCGGACACGCCGTCATCCAGCTCAGCTCCGGCTCCACCGGACCGTCCAAGGTGATCGGTCGCACCGCCGCCGACCTGGTCGCCGAGGTGCACCGCTACACCCGCATCGACGGGGTGGCGCTGCCCGGTGAGCGGATCATCCTGCTGCCGTCCATGGTGCACGTGCTCGGCCTCGTCGGCGGCCTGCTCTACGGCCTGCACGCCCACGTCGAGCTGGTCCCGCCGGAGCGGCTCGGCGGCGACGCCGTGCTGGCCGCCATCGCCGCCCAGGACACCCCGGCCACCGTGCTCGGCGTGCCGTTCCACATCGGCCTGCTCGCCTTCACCCGCCCCGACCGGGCGCTGCCCCAGTTCAAGCGGATGACCACCGGCGGGGAACTGGTCCCGCCGGCCGTCGTGCAGGCGTTCACCGACCGGCACGGCGTACCCCTGGGCAACATGTACGGGATGACCGAGGTCGGCGTCATCGGCACCGACCTGTACGGGCAGCACCGGCCCGCCATCACCCCCGCCCCCGGCATCGAGGTCCGCGAGTCCGACGGTGAGCTGCTGATCAGCTGCCCCGCGTCGCCGTACGTCGGGCTCAGCGACCCCACCCGCTGGGCCGACGGCTGGCTGCGGACCCGCGACGCCGGCACCGTCGACCCGGACACCGGCCTGGTCACCGTCCGCGGCCGGCTCGACTCGCAGGTCTCCGTCGGGGGCCTCAAGGTCGACCTCACCGAGGTCGAGGCCACCCTCACCGGCCTGCCCGGGGTGGCCGCCGCCGTGGTCGCCTACGACGACGGGATCACCGCGTACGTGCAGCCCGACGGGCCGCTGTCCGAGGAGGAACTGGACAAGCTGCTCGCCGAACGGTTGGCCGGCTACAAACGTCCCCGCACCCTGCACCTGGTGGCGCAGCTACCGCGTACCACCACCGGCAAACTGGTCCGCTCGCTGGACGTGCTGCGGACGGCGGTGCCGTGACCGGTCCGCTCCACCCCGCCCACCGGCCGGCCCCCGCGGACCGTCGCCGGGGCGTCCCCGCCGCGTACCCACCGGCCGACCGTCGGTGGAACGCCCGAACCACCCCCGCACGGTGCCCCGACCGGGCCCCGGCGACCCGCCCATCGAGAGAGGTAACCGTCATGCGAGACGAGGTCCGTACCTTCGTCATCGACCAGCTCCAGGACATGAACTACGACGTCGACGGGATCGACGACGACACCACGCTCGGCCCGTCCGGGGTGGACCTGGAGTCGCTCGCCCTGTCCGACCTGTCCGTCCGGGTGGAGGACCGGTACGGGCTGCGGTTCGCCGACGACGAGTCGGAGAAGCTGGCCCTGATGACGGTGGGGGAGTTCACCACCATGGTCGCCGACCGGGTCGCCGGGGCGACCACCGACAACCGCTGATGTCCGGTCAGCCCGACCTGGGGCGAGCTGACCTGGTGAGCATGCTCGCCGAACTGACCGGCAAACCCGTCGACCAGGTCCCGCACCGGGTCGGCTCGATGGAACTGGCCTGGCTGGTGCACCTCGTCGAACAGCGCTACGACACCCGGATGGACCTCACCGACGACCAGCTCGCCGGCATCCGCACCCTCGACGACGCCCTGGCCGTGTTCCACACCTGCCTCACCGCCTCCGCTGATGGTTGAGCGGGGCACCGTCACGATCTCCGGCACCTACGCGGTCAGCGCCTTCGGCAGGGGTGTGGACGCCCTGCTGGCCGGGGTCCTGGCCGGGGTGCCGGCGTTCCGACCGGTCCGCCGGTTCGACACCACCGGCCGCCGGGTGACCGTCGCGGCCACCCGCCCCGACGTGGCGACCCTGCCGCAGGAACTGGCCGACGCCGTCGACGCCGCCTGCCGGGCCGCCGGGCTGGACCCGGCGCAGCGCCGGGCGTCGGCGCTGCTCCTGGCCACCCACGGCGGGCCGGCCACCCTGCCCGGCCCGTACACCGACGACCGGCCGACCGCCGACACCGGCGAACCGTGGTGGGCCGGCGGTGAGCGCGACGACGACGGCCCGGCCTGGCCGGAACTGCCCGTCCTGGCCGGCCGGCTGGCCCGACGGTGCGGGCTCGGCGGCCCGACCCGGGTCTACACCACCGCCTGCGTCTCGGCCAGCAGCGCGGTCGCCGACGCCGCCGCGATGATCCGCCGGGGGGACACCGACCGGGTCGTGGTGGCCGCCGGCTACCTGGTGGAACCGGACCAGTTCGCGCTCTTCGACGCCGGCCGGGCGCTCGCCGCCGACGGGGCGGTCCGCCCGTTCAGCGTCGGACGGCAGGGCCTGCTGCTCGGCGACGGGGTGGCCGCGGTGGTGCTGGAGTCCGCCGCCGCGCTGCACGGGCGGGGCGGTACGCCGGTGGCGACGCTGGCCGGGTGGGGCCGGGCCGGCGACGCCCACCACCCCTGCCAACCCGATCCGCAGGGCGGCGGGCTGGCCCGGGCGATCGGCGCGGCACTGGGCCGCGCCGGGCTGCCCGCCGGGGCGGTCGGCTACGTCAACGCGAACGCCACCGGCACCGGGTTCAGCGACGCCTCCGAGGCGGCGGCGCTGCGGACGGCCCTGGGCGAGTCGGCCGGGCAGGTGCCGGTCAGCTCCACCAAGGCGCTGCACGGGCACGCGCTGGAGGCGTCCGGCCTGCTCGAACTGGTGGTCACCGTGGCGGCGCTGGGGCACGGGAAGCTGCCGGTCAACGCCGGTTGGCTCGGCCCCGACCCGGCCTGCCCGCTGGACGTGGTCACCGCCGCGCCCCGCCCGGTGACCAGCCGGTACGCGCTGAGCCTCAACGCCGCCTTCGGCGGCGCGAACACCGCCCTGCTGGTGGGTGCGCCGTGACCGGCACGCGCGGCCCGGGACCCGGGATCGTCCCGGGCCGTCCGGCCGGTCACGGCGCACCCCGGGTGCTGGCGCAGGCGCGCTGGCCGGAACCGGGCGACGGGCCGCCACCGCCGCTGCCCGGGTTCCTGCACTCGCCGTTCGCGCCGCTGGTCGCGGCGGTGGCCGGGCGCTGCCTGGACCGCCGGCCCGGTGCTCCGGCGGCCGGCACCCGGTGCGCGGTGGTGCTGGTCAGCGCCTCCGGGGACCGGCCCAGCGCCACGCACGTCCGGTCGACCGTCGCCGCCGGGGGGCGGGTCGGTCCACTGTTCTTCTTCCAGTCGGTGCCCAACAGCGTCGCCGGGCAGGTCGCCGCCCGGTGGGGGCTGACCGGGCCGGTGGTGTGCCTGAGCCCGACCGGTGACCCCCGGGCCGACGCCGTCGCCGAAGGGGAACTGCTGCTGTACGACGGCGACGCCGACGAGGCGTTGCTGGTCCTGATCGACGAGGCACCCGACGCGACGCCCACCGGCGCGGTCGCGGTGCTGCTGGGGGGAGGAGACAGCCAATGAGGACGAAGGGACTGCGGGGGGTGCTCGCCGCCGATCCGCAGCTCGGCGCGGGGAACGTGCTGGCCCGGGTGCTGGCCCACGGCGCGGACCCGCAGGGGCCGGGGTTGACCTTCGACACCCCGGTCGACGGGCACCCCGCCGGGCAGCCGCTCACGCTGGGGCAGCTCGACGAGCGGGTCGCCGCGCGGGCGGCCTGGCTGCACGCCCGGGGGGTGCAGCCCCGCGACCCGGTCGCCGTGTGGGCCACCGCCGCCGCCGACATGGTGCTGAGCTACCTGGCGCTGACCCGGCTCGGCGCGATCCCCGCGCTGATGAACGGCAAGCTGCGCCCCGAGATCGCCGCCGAGTACATCCGCCGGCTGCGCGGTGCCGGGGTGCTCGCCGACGCCGCGCACACCGAGCTGCTGGCCGGGCACGACCTGGGCGTACCCCTGCTGGGCACCCCGGCGGAAGCCGGCGCCGGCGACCCCGCCCGGTCGCCCGCCCACTACCGGCACCACCCCGACGACCCGATCGTCATCACCCACACCTCCGGCACCACCGGCGTGCCGAAGGCGGTGCTGCACTCACACGCCAGCCTCTTCGCCGCCACCCGGCACCTGCTGTCCATGCCGCAGGCGCAGGGCACCCGCCGTATCCTCAACGCGCTGCCCGCCCCGCACACCGCGACGGTGCTGATGGTCAACCAGGCGCTGGGCAACCGGGCGGAGATGTTCCTGCTGTCCGAGCAGGGCGGCGAACGGGTCCTCGACGCCATCCAGCGGTGGCGGCCCGACGGGGTCTTCGGCTTCTCGATGACCTGGGCCGAGCTGGCCCGCTTCGACCTGAGCGGGTACGACCTGGACTCGGTGCGGTTGTGGTTCAACACCGGGGACTGCTCGCACGAGCCGCACGTACGCCGGCTCGTGGCGGTCGGCTCCCGGGACGTGGTCACCCGGCAGGGCGTCACCCGGGTCCCCGGTTCGGTCTTCATCGACGGCCTCGGCTCCAGCGAGATGGGGCACTCGATGTTCCACATCACGCACACCACCGACACCGACCGGTACGGCCGCTGCGTGGGCCGGCCCTACCGGTTCGCCAGGGTGGCCGTCCTCGACGCCGAGGGCAACGAGCTGCCCCCGGGCCAGGTGGGGTTCCTCGGCATCGACTCGCCGTCGCTGTTCCGGGGCTACTGGAACGACTCGGTCACCAGCTACCGGTTCCGGCTGCGCGGCTGGTACCTCACCGGTGACCTGGTCCACGCCGACGCCGACGGCCGCTACTACCACCTGGACCGGGCGGTCGACTCGGTGACGCTGCCCGACGGGCGGCGGTACTTCACCGCACTGTCCGAGGAACGTGTCCTCGCCGCCTGCCCCGACGTCACCGACTGCACCGTGCTGATCGTCGCCGACGGCGACACGGTCACCACCGACGTGCTGCTGGAACTGGCCGCCGGGGCCGACCCGGGCATCGACCGGACCGCCACGATCCGGGCAGCCCTGGGGGCGGACGTGGGGGCGACCCTGCGCCGGGTGGTGCCGGTGCACGCCGACGACATCCCGGTCACCGTCACCGGCAAGGTCCGCAAGGTGGCGCTGCGGGAACGCTACCTCGCCGAGTCGTCGTCATGACCGTCGTCATCACCGGCATGGGGCTGTTCAGCCCCGTCGGGCGGGGCGTGGACGCCACCTTCGCCGCGTTGACCACCGGCCGGTCCGGGTTGAGTCGACCGCCCGAGGGGCACCCGGCGCGGGAGTCGCTGGAGGTCGCCGGGGTGCTCCCGCCGATCGACCCGCGTACGGTCGCCACCGGCCCGGAGACCAAGGTGCTCGACCGGGTGGTGCTGTTCGCCCTGCTCACCGCCGCCGACGCGCTCGCCGACGCCGGCATCGAGGTGGGCCGGGACGTCGACCCGGCCCGGATCGGCGTCGTCGTCGGCGGGGTCGGCGGCATGTCCACCCTGGAACAGCAGGTGATCGCCCGCACCGAACGCGGCCGGGCGGCCGTCAGCCCCTATCTGCTGACCGGCATCCTGCCGAACATGGCCTCGGCGCGGATCGCCATCGCCCACGGCATCCGCGGCTACAGCTCCTCGGTCGGCACCGCCTGCGCCTCCGGGGCACAGGCGGTCGCCGATGCGGCCCGGCTGATCCGGGCCGGCGAGGCCGACGTGGTGCTCTGCGGGGCCAGCGAGGCGCCGCTCTTCCCGACCTTCGCCGACACCTTCGGCAACGCCCGCGCGCTCGCCCGGGGATGGGCCGACCCGACCGAGGCGAGCCGCCCGTTCGACCGGCGACGCAACGGGTTCGTCCTCGCCGAGGGGGCCGCCCTGCTGGTGCTGGAACGGGCCGGACACGCCGCCGCCCGGGGCGTGCGCACGTACGCGGAGGTGGCCGGCTACGGCAGCACCACCGACGCGCACCACCCGACGATGCCCCGGCCCGACGGCGAGGGGGCGGCCGACTGCATGCGCGCCGCCCTGGCCCGGGCCGACGTCCCGCCGGCCGAGGTCGGTTACGTCAACGCCCACGGCACCGGCACCAAGCTCGGGGACATCGCCGAGAGCACCGCGCTGGGCAAGGTCTTCGGCGTCGGCGGGGTGCCGGTCAGTTCCACCAAGGCGCTCACCGGGCACCTGCTCGGCGCGTCCGGGGTGGTGGAGGCGGCGGCCTGCGCGCTGGCGCTGCGCGCCGGCCTGCTGCCGCCGACGTACCACCTGGACGACCCGGACCCGGACTGCCCGGCGGACCACGTCCGCGACGTGCCCCGGGCGAGCCGGGCCGAATTCGCGCTCACCAACTCCTTCGGATTCGGCGGGCAGAACGTGAGCCTGCTGCTGCGGCGTACCACCGGGGCTGGCGCCCGGCCCGCCGAGCCGGGGAGGTGATCGACGCTGCGACCCGGGCCGCACGTGCCCGGACGGCAGTCACGGGGGGACATGGGGAAGGGCTGGAGAGATGGACATTCGTGGAATAGACCACATCGAACTGTACGTGGGGGACGCCCGACAGGCGGCCTTCTACTTCGGTACCGCCGTCGGTTTCACCCTGCTCGGGCAGGGTGGGCCGGAAACCGGACTGGTCGGGCAGCGGTCCCTGCTGCTGGGGCAGGCCGACATCCGGATGGTGCTGACCACCGGCCTCACCGCCGACCATCCCGCCTCGGGGTACGTGGCCCGGCACGGTGACGGGATCGCGGTCGTGGCGGTGGAGGTCGGCGACGCCGCCGGGGCGTACGCGGAGCTGGTGGCCCGGGGTGCGACGCCGGTGACCCCGCCGCGCACCTGGACCGGCGCGGACGCCGAGGTGGTGACCGCCGAGGTCGGCGGCTTCGGTGACGTGCTGCACCGGCTGGTGGAACGCCGGGGCGACCGGGGCGACTTCCTGCCCGGCGCGATCGAGGCGACCCCGGCCGGCGGCGGGACCGACGAGCGGCTGCTCGCCGAGATCGACCACCTGGCGGTGTGCGTGCCGCCCGGCCAGCTCGACGACACCGTCGCGCACTACGAGCGGGTCTTCGGCTTCGCGCAGATCTTCGAGGAGCACATCGAGGTCGCCGGTCAGGCGATGAACTCCAAGGTGGTGCAGGACGCCTCCGGGCGGGTCACCCTGGTGCTGCTGGAACCGGACGCCGGTCGGCGTCCGGGCCAGATCGACGCGTTCCTCACCGAACACCACGGCGCCGGCGTGCAGCACCTGGGGTTGCGCACCGACGACATCGTCGGCGCGGTCGGCGCGCTCGGCGCACGCGGGGTGCGGTTCGCCGGCACCCCGGCCGCCTACTACGACGACCTGGAGCAGCGGGTCGGCAAGGTCGACGCGCCGCTGGACCGGCTGCGGGACCTCAGCATCCTGGTCGACGCCGACCACGGCGGGCAGCTGCTGCAGATCTTCACCGAGTCGATGCACGTGCGCCGCACCCTGTTCCTCGAACTCATCGAGCGGCGGGGGGCACGCACCTTCGGCAGCGGCAACATCAAGGCGCTCTACGAGGCCAAGGAACGGGAGCTGGCCGTGGCGGGGGTGACCCCCGCCGTCGCGGCCGGCACGGCACAAGGGGTTGGGGCATGACCACGACACATCCGACGCTGACCGCCGAGGAGGAGGCGCTGCTCCCGTCCGACGAGGACGTGCGCCACTACGCCGAGCACGGCTGGTACCTGTCGAAGAAGCTGCTCACCGACGACGAGGTGGACGCGTTGACCGCGGCCACCGACCGCTACTACGACGGCGAGCGGGACCGCACCCTGCCGGTGCGCCCGCCGAAGCTGGCCTACTGGGACCCGTCGAAGGGGCCGGTGCAGCGGCACAACGACTACGTCCACGTCGAGCACGACGGGATCGCCGCGATCCTGCGCAAGCCGTTGATCGGCGCGGTGGCCGCCCGGCTGGCGCAGGCCGACGCGATCCGGATCTTCCAGTCCACGCTGATCTACAAGCCACCGATCTCCGGTGAGCCGTCGAACATCGTGCCCTGGCACTTCGACAAGCACTACTGGTCGTCCTCGTCGTCGGAGAAGATGCTCACCGCGTTCATCCCGTTCCACGACTGCGGGGAGGAGATGGGCACCATCACCATGGTCGACGGCTCGCACCGGTGGTCGGAGACCGGCGCGGACGACACCGTCGTGCGGCACTTCGCCGAGCGGGACCGCGACCAGTTGGAGGAGATGCTGGCCGAGAACGCGGCGCACAACGGCGCGCAGATCCGCAAGATCCCGATGGTGATCCCCAAGGGACACCTGAGTTTCCACCACTGCCGCACCTACCACGGCAGCGGCGCCAACGTCAGCGGACGCCCCCGCCGGGCGATCTCGCTGCACCTGCAGGACGGCGACAACGCCTACCGGGAGTTCCCGCTCTCCGACGGCACCCTCGCCGCGTACAACCACGACGTGCTGGTCCGCCGCACCCACGACGGGCGGCCGGACTACGCGGACCCCGACTACTGCCCGGTCATCTGGCGCGATCGCGCCCAGCAGGGAGGCTAGAACATGTCACGGTACGACTGGGGTAAGACGCACCCGGGCATCGAACGGCTGGAGCAGGCGGTGACCGACCGCCGGGACGTGGTGGTCAAGCACCCGCTCTACGCCAACCTGGACACCCACGAGGCGTTGGTCACCTTCATGGAACACCACGTCTTCGCGGTCTGGGACTTCATGTCCCTGCTGAAGTCGTTGCAGCGGCAGCTGACCTGCGTGACGGTGCCGTGGATCCCCACCGGGCCGACCGGCAGCCGGCGGCTGATCAACGACATCGTGATGGTGGAGGAGAGCGACGAGCTGGGCGAGGGCTACATCAGCCACTTCGAGCTGTACGTGCGGGGGATGGGCGAGGCGGGTGCGGACACCACCGCCGTCGACCGGCTGGTCGCCCTGCTGCGCGGCGGCACGTCGGTGACCGACGCGCTGGTCGAGGCCGGGGTGCCCGAGCCGTCCCGGGCCTTCGCCGCCACCACCTGGAAGATCATCGAGTCGACCCCGGTGCACTGCCAGGCCGCCGCGTTCGCGTTCGGCCGGGAGGACCTGATCCCCGACATGTTCACCCAGGTCGTCGCCGTCAACGAGCGCAGCAACCGGCTGCACACCTTCGTCGACTACCTGGAGCGGCACATCGAGGTCGACGGCGAGCAGCACACCCCGATGGCGATGCAGATGCTCGCCGACCTGTGCGGCGACGACGACGTCAAGTGGCAGGAGTGCGCCGACACGGTCAACCTGGCGCTGACCGCCCGGGCCCAGCTCTGGGACGACATCCTCGCCGCCGTCAAGGAGGGCCGCGACCGGTGACCGACGCCGACCCGGCCCGGCTCTACCGCACCGTACGGCTGATCCGCCGGTTCGAGGAGCGGGCCATCACCCTGGTCCGCTCCGGGCACATCGTCGGCGGCATCCACCCCTACCTCGGTCAGGAGGGGATCGCCGCCGGCGTGTGCGCCGCGCTCGGCGACGGGGACCTGGTCACCGGCACCCACCGGGGGCACGGGCACGTGCTCGCCAAGGGTGCCGACCCGGCCCGGATGATGGCCGAACTGTGCGGCCGGGAAACCGGACTGAACCGGGGCCGGGGCGGCTCGATGCACGCGGCGGACCTCTCCCTCGGGGTGCTCGGCGCGAACGCCATCGTCGGGGCGTCCCCGGCGATCCTCACCGGCGCGGTGTGGGCCCACCGGCAGCGCGGCAACGCCCTGGTCGGGGCGAGTTTCTTCGGTGACGGCGCGGTCAACGAGGGGATGCTGCTGGAGGCGTTCAACCTGGCCGCGCTCTGGCGGGTGCCGGTGCTGCTGGTCTGTGAGAACAACGGCTACGCCACCACCATGCCGGTGGCCGGCGCGGTCGCCGGCACCATCACCGGGCGGGCCGAGGCGTTCGGCATCCGCGCCACCGTCGTCGACGGGCAGGACCCGGAGGCGGTCCGGCAGGTCACGGCCGCCGCCGTCGCGCGGATGCGCGACGGCGGCGGGCCGGAACTGGTCGAGGCCCGCACCTACCGGTTCGACGCCCACCACACCTTCGAACACGCGGTACGCCTGGAGTACCGCCCGCCGCAGGAGGTGACCGACGGCCGTTCCCGGGACCCGGTGGAGATCCAGGGTGCGCGGTTGTCCCCGGCCGACCGGGAGGCGATCGACGCCGAGGTGGAGGCGACCCTCGACGCGGCCGTCGCGTTCGCCCTGGCCGGCCCCGAACCGGACCCGGCCGGTGCGCTGGACCACCTGTACGCCAGTGGGCTGACCGCCAGGGGAGGCTCCTGAGATGCCACGGCTGTCGTACCGCAAGGCGCTGACCCGGGCGCTGACCGACGAGATGACCCGGGACGAGTCGGTGTTCCTGCTCGGCGAGGACATCCGGGTGGGCGCGTCCAACGTCACCCCGGGCCTGCTCAAGCGGTTCGGGCCGGACCGGGTGCTGGACACCCCGCTGTCGGAGCAGGCGTTCACCAGCTTCGCCACCGGGGCGGCCCTGGCCGGGCTGCGGCCGGTGGTGGAGTTCCAGATCCCGTCCCTGCTGTTCCTGGTCTTCGAGCAGATCGTCAACCACGCGCACAAGTTCCCGATGATGACCGGCGGGCAGTGCGCCGTGCCGGTCACCTACCTGGTGCCCGGCTCCGGTTCCCGCACCGGCTGGGCGGGGCAGCACTCCGACCAACCGTACTCGCTGTTCGCGCACGTCGGGATCGTCACCGTGGTGCCGGCCACCCCGGCCGACGCGTACGGGCTGCTGGCGTCGGCGATCCGGCACGACGACCCGGTGGTGGTCTTCGCCCCGGCCGCCGCGCTGGAGGTCCGCGACGACGTCGACTTCGCCACCCTCGCCCCGGTGCCGCTCGGACGCGGGGTGGTGCGCCGGGCCGGCGACGACGTCACCGTGGTCGCCGTCGGGCATCTGGTGCACGACGCGCTGGCCGTCGCCGACGAACTCGCCGACCAGGTGTCGGTGGAGGTGTTCGACCCGCGCACGCTCTACCCGTTCGACCTCGACGGCCTGCTCGACTCGGTGTCCCGCACCGGCCGGCTGGTGGTCGTCGACGACTCCAACCGGTCCTGCGGCATCGCCGCCGAGATCATCACCTCGGTGCTGGAACGGGTGCCGCTGGTCGCGCCGCCGCGCCGGGTCACCCGGCCGGACGGAGCGGTGCTGCCTTTCGCGCCGGTGCTCGACCGCGCCGTGCAGCCGGGCCGCGAGCAACTCACCGCCGCCATCCAACTGACCATGAAGGACAGATGATGACCGATCCGAACTATCCCTGGCCCGAGGCGGGTCAGGCGTGGCGCGAGCTGCCGGAGCCGGCCCGTACGGCGATGGTGGCCAGCGGGGCCGCCGCCTGGCGGGACATCTTCTACGGCTGTGCGACGTACAACAAGCAGTGGCGGCTGGCCCGGCCCCCGGTCATGCCGGCGGACGCGTTCCGCGAGCTGAACGAGGTCTGCGACCGGATCGCCCAGCTCATCCTGGACGCCTGCCGGCGGCGGGCCCGTACTGCCGGGGAGCTGCGCCGGCTGCTCGGGGTGCCCGAGGGCGCGACGCGGCTGCTCGACGAGTCCGAGGAGCTGTCCGAGGAGCTGCTCGCCGCCTACCGGCCCGACGTGCTGATCTCCGACGGGGTGCCGAGGATCGTCGAGTACAACATCGACAGCAGCCTGGGCGGCGGTTTCGACGCCGACACGGTGGTCCACCGGTACGCGGCGCTCTACCGGGAGCAGGGCATCCTCGACGGGCTGCCGGTGCGGCCGGCCCCGTCCCTGCTGGACCAGCGGTTCGTGGCGATCCGGGACGGGCTGTCCCTGGCCGACGGGGCCCGGGTGGCGCTGCTGCTCGACTTCGACGCCGACTACCCCGGCCTGGAGAGCCCGGACGATTTCATCAAGATCCTCTCCCCGCTGGTCGACCAGGCCCGCCGGTTCGGCATCGACCTGGTGATCGCCCCGGTCGGCACGGCCACCCTGGACGACGCGAAGCGGCTGGTCGTCGGCGGCGCACCGGTCGACGCGCTGTTCCGTCTCTTCGTGCCCAACCGGGTCACCTCGAGCGCCGGCCTGGACGCGGTGGCCGGGGCGCTCGACGCCGGCACCCTGCCGATGTTCGTCAGCACCGCCGCCTGGCTGCTCGGCAACAAGATCAACTTTGCCTGGCTCTACGAGGACCTGGACCTGCTCTCCGCCGACGACCAGGCCCTGATCCGCCGCTACGTGCCGCACACCGTGGCGTTCACCGACGCCGAGTTGGACCGGGCGCTGGCCGACCGGGAGAACCTGGTCGTCAAGCCGGCCGACGGCTCGGCCGGCCACGGGGTGCTCATCGGCCGGGAGATGGGCGACGCGGAGTGGGCCGAGGGCCTGCGCGTCGCCCTCGACCGGGGCGGCGACATCCTCCAGCGGTACATGCCCGCCGACCGGGTGGAGATGGACTTCGTCCAGATCGAGACCGGCGAGACGGTCACCGCCGAGGTGCCCTACAGCATCGCCCCGTACCTGTTCGGGCGTACCGGCTCGGGTGCCCTGGCCCGGGTCGGCTTCCCCGGCTGCGACGAGGTCCTCAACCTGGCCCGGGGCGTCCTGCTCACCGGCATCCTCCTCACCGACTGACGCACCCCGTCCTTCCCTCTCCCTTTCCCCCTCCCGGCCGCCCCGCTCCGGTACCGCCCCGCTCCTGCCCCGGTGATCAAGAGGTTTGCGTCACCTGTTGGCGGCATGTTGACGCAAAGCTCTTGATCACCCGGCTCTGGCCGGGCTGGGGTGCGGTGATCAAGAGGTTTGGGGCGGGGACAGCGGCCCCGGATGACGCAAACCTCTTGATCGACCCCGCCGGACCGGTGGGGTGGTGGGCCGGCGGGGCAGGAGCGGGTGGGTGGGTGGTCAGGGGTGGGTGCCCAGGTGGGCGCCGAGGCGGCGGATGGTCTCCGCGGCGGCGATGGCGTCGCTGCGGGCGCTGCCGTGCCGGCCGTCGCTGCTGTACATCGACGGGTCGGTGCCGGCCGGATGATCGGTCAGGTGCACGTGCAACGCCCCCAGCCGGTCGGCCAGCCGGCCGGTACGCGACGAGAGCAGCCGCATCCGGGCGCCCAACCCGGGCCGCAACGCCGCCGGGACCGCCGGGCTGTGCGACACGTCGAACATGCCCACCGTGATCACGTCGGCCCCGGCGTCGCGCAGCGCGCCGACGATCGCGGTCAACTCGGTGTCCACCGCGTCCGGGTCGAACGCCGTCCGGAAGGCGTCGTTGCCGCCGCAGACCACCAGCGCCAGATCGGGGGAGAAGGCCAACGCCCGGTCCAGCTGCCCCGCCCGGACCTGCTGCGCCCGCAGCCCGCGCCGACCCAGATTCAGGTACGCCAACCCGGGGCGCACCGCCGACAGTTCGGCGGCGACCCGGTCGGCCCACTGCACGTCCGGGTACCCCTCGACCGGCTCGCACATGCCCTCGGCGACGCTGTCGCCGAGTACCACGAACCGGTGCCACGGATGGTCGCGCAGCAGCGCGGCGCTCTCCCCGTCGCGCAGGCAGTACGGATCGGTGGCCTCGGTCAACGTCGATGACATGGCCGGCAATCTAGCCGACCGTACGGGTGCCGTCGATCACACCGACCGCACGGATCGCCTGATGGTCGTCCGGGCGCGCCGAGCCGTCCCGGCCGCCGATTCTGTCCGCCCCCGCCGGCGGGTTGCCGGCACCGGGCCATACGGAGCGGTCGGGACACGGCGGACGGAGTGCGCGATGCGCAAGGCGATCGGGTGGATGTCGGTTTCCCTCGACGGCTACTTCGAGGGGCCGGGACACCAGCTCGACCGGCACCGGATCGACGAGGAACTGCACACCTACTTCGACACCGAGCTGGCCGGGATGAGTGCCTTCCTCGCCGGGCGGCGCAGCCACGAGCTGATGTCCGGTTTCTGGCCGACCGCCGACGCCGATCCGGCCAACCCCGCCCCGATCCGGGAGTTCGCCGGCATCTGGCGGCGAATGCCCAAGATCGTCTACTCCCGTACCCTCACCCGTGCCGACTGGGGTGCCACCATCGTGCGGGACGTCGACCCCGACGGGGTCAACGCGCTGAAGGAGCAGCCGGGCGGTGACATGATCGTCGGTGGCGCGGAGATCACCGCCGTCTTCCGCCGCCTCGACCTGATCGACGAGTACCGGATCTTCGTCCATCCGGTGCTGCTCGGCCGGGGCAACCTGCTGTTCGGGCCGACCGGGCGCCCCGACGAGCTGCGCCTGGTCGAGACCCGGGCGTTCGGCAACGGCGTGGTGATGCTGCGCCACCAGCGCTGACCCGTCGCCGGTCGGCCGACCGGCGGGTCGGCCGCCGCTCCCGGGGGCCGGCTCGTGCCGACCTGACCGTCGGCCCGGCGTCAGTCCGGGGCGACGGCCGGCGGCGGGGGTGCCGGCCGGCCCATCCGCAGCGGCCCGGCGAGCAGCGGCAACACGGTCAGCACCGCGCACACCACCGCCATCACCAGCAGCGCCGGTCGCAGCCCGAGGGCCGCCACCGACCAGCCGCCGAGCAGCGCCCCCACCGGCAGCCCGACGAACGCCAGCGAACCGGAGATCCCCAGCACCCGGGTCTGCAACGCGTCCGGCACCCGTTCGTAGAGGGCCGCGCCGAGCAGCGGGTTGACCGCCGCGATGCCGATCCCGGACAGGAACGTCACCACCAGCACCACCACCAGGTGATCGGTCAACGCCAGCACCAGCAGCCGGGGCGCACCGCTCAACGCCGCCCCGGCCGCGAAGATCAGGGTGCGGGGCAGCCGGGGGCCGAGCATCGTGAAGACCACGTTGCCGAGCAGCGCGCCACCGCCGAACACCCCGAGCACCAGACCGAACCCGGCCGGGTCGCCGAACTCGTCGCGGACCCACAGCGGCACCCAGACGGCGGTGTTGGCGGCGGCGAACATGTTCAACGCGGAGACCACCACCAGCATGGTCAGCAGCACCCGGTCGGTGCGCAGGTAGCCGAAGCCGGTGCGCAGCGCCTGGAAGTAGCCCTCCCGGGGCGCGGCGGGCGTGTCGCTGGCGGGCGGGCGCACCAGCACCCCGACCAGCAGCGCGCAGACCGCGAAGGTGCCCGCGTCGATCCAGATCGCCCGGGTCACCCCGACCCAGTCGATGAGCAGACCGCCGATGACCGTGCCGAACAGCGCCACCCCGCGCGCCAGCCCGTCGTAGGCGGAGGTGAGCCGGATCAGCTCCACCCCGGCGCGCTGGGCGGCCGGTCGGAACATGACGTGCTTGACCCGGTCGCCGATGCCGCGCAGCCCGCCGGCCACCGCGACCAGGGCGACGAGCGCCCCGAAGCCGAGCCACGGGGCCAACGCCACCACCGCGATCACCACCGCGCTCGCCGCGTCCACCGTGATCGAGGTACGCCGCACCCCGAACCGGTCCGCCCACGGCGTCGCCAACGAACTGGACAGCATGTACGGCAGGAACTCCGCCGCCGCGACGATGCCCATCTTGGCCGGGCTGCCGGTGGTGGTGAGCACCAGCCAGGGGATCGCGATCACCGAGATCCGGCTGCCCAGGTTGGAGATCAGGTCGGCGGCGACCAGGGTGACCAGTTCCCGCCGGGCGGCCCGCCGCCCGGGACCCGGCGGCGCGGCCGACGACCCGGCGTCGCCC
>NZ_JACGMO010000103.1:0-28560 GCF_015354745.1 Micromonospora sp. S-DT3-3-22 | reverse complement strand
GCCTGGCCGGCGATGGGCACCCGCTACGAGCGGACGGTCCGCGCCGACGGGCCGGCCCGGCCGGGTGGCCGGCCGATCGCCGAGGGGGGCAACCGGGAGGCGTGGGACGCGCTCGACCGGGGTGAGGACCCGACGGTCAGCTGACCGGCTGCGGCGTGCGGGCGGCCGGCCGGTCCCGGGTGGCGGCCAGCTCGGCGACCAGCCGGTCCAGGGCGGCGCGCTGGTCGGCGCGGGCCCGGTCGGCGCAGACCGCCTCCCAGGCGTTGCCCCGCGCGGTACGCACCCGGCTCTCGCCCACCACGACGCGTTCGACGGTGTGCACCACCTCGACGGCCAGCGAGGCGACGGTCCGGGAGATGGTGGTGAGTCCGATGCCGGCGTTCGGCCCCGCAGTGCTCATAGGTCACCCCGCACGATGAGATCCGATGGTGGGCAGGCGCATCGTCGAGTCTGCCCGACACCCATGCTGCCGGGCTCACGTTTCGCCCGGGTGACGGCCCGGTCAACGGCCCCCACCTGCGCGGCATGGTCCTTCTTGAGCTTGGTCACAGCCGCCGGGCCTGACCGGTCGTGCTGCGCGCCGGGCCGGGACGTGATCTCATAGCGTATGGGCATCGATCGATGGTCCGGGGCGCCCCGGACGACGGGTGTCGATGACACCCACCGACGGGCCCGGTGGCGCTGCGTGACATTCCGTTCACCGGAGGTCCGGCATCATGCCACAGCCCATCTCGTGAGGAGCGCCATACCCCCGGCGTCTGTCGCCAGGTGGCGCCCCCTAGCATCGGCCCATGACACCCGGAGAGGGGAGTCCGTTGGTGACTGCTGAGCATGCGCACGCAGAGGGGGACGGGGCCGGTTCGGCGGCGTCCGGAAGCGTGCTCGACGAGATCCTGGCCGGCGTCCGTGAGGACGTGGCCCGGCGGCAGGAGCAGCTTCCGCTGGAGCGGCTGCGCGAACTGGCCGCCGCCGCGCCACCACCGCTGGACGCGTACGCGGCCCTGCGCAAGCCCGGCGTGGCCGTGATCGCCGAGGTGAAGCGTTCCTCGCCGAGCCGGGGCCGGCTGGCCGAGATCGCCGACCCGGCCGAGTTGGCCGGCGAGTACGCCTCCGGTGGCGCGCGGGCGATCAGTGTGCTGACCGAGGGGCGCTGGTTCGGCGGTTCCCTCGACGACCTGGCCGCCGTCCGGGCCGCCGTGCAGGTGCCGGTCCTGCGCAAGGACTTCGTGGTATCCAGCTACCAGGTGCACGAGGCGCGGGCGCACGGCGCCGACCTGGTGCTGCTGATCGTCGCCGCGCTGGAGCAGAACGCCCTGGTCGGCCTGCTGGAGCGGATCGAGTCGCTGGGCATGTGCGCGCTGGTCGAGGTGCACACCGAGGAGGAGGCCGACCGGGCCCTGGAGGCCGGCGCGCAGGTGATCGGGGTCAACGCCCGTGACCTGCGTACCCTGGAGGTCGACCGGTCGGTGTTCGAGCGGATCGCGCCCGGCCTGCCCAGCAGCGTCGTCAAGATCGCCGAGTCGGGGGTGCGGGGCCCGCACGACCTGATCCGGTACGCCTCGGCCGGCGCCGACGCCGTCCTGGTGGGCGAGGGGCTGGTCACCCAGAAGAGCCCCCGCGAGGCGGTCGCCGAGCTGGTCAACGCCGGGAACCATCCGGCCACGCCCCGCCCGGCGCGCTGACCCGACGGGCAGATCCGCGCAGCGAGAGGACATCGCGATGAGCGAGCGATTCGTCACCGGCGACGCGACGGAGCGTCGGCGCGCCACCGGCCCGGAAGTGACGGCATGAGCGCCGGGGAGGTGGCCGAGCGGTTCCCCGACTCCGCCGGTCACTTCGGCCGCTTCGGTGGCCGGTTCGTCCCCGAGGCGCTGGTCGCGGCGCTCGACGAGCTGGACGCCGCGTACCGCAAGGCGATGACCGACGAGGAGTTCCTCGCCGAGTTCGACGCCCTGCTGCGCGACTACGCCGGCACCCCCTCGCTGCTGTACCCCGCCGAGCGGTTCTCCGCCCGGATCGGTGCCCGGGTGCTGCTCAAGCGGGAGGACCTCAACCACACCGGCGCGCACAAGGTGCGCAACGTGCTGGGCCAGGCGCTGCTCACCCGGCGGATGGGCAAGCGTCGGGTGATCGCCGAGACCGGCGCCGGCCAGCACGGGGTCGCCACCGCCACCGCCGCCGCCCTGTTCGACCTCGAATGCGTGGTCTACATGGGCGAGGTCGACACCGAGCGGCAGGCGCTCAACGTGGCCCGGATGCGGATGCTCGGCGCGACCGTGGTCCCGGTGACCACCGGCTCGCGCACCCTCAAGGACGCGATGAACGAGGCGATGCGGGACTGGGTCGCCAACGTCGACGACACCCACTACCTGATCGGCACCGCCGCCGGGCCGCACCCGTTCCCGGAGCTGGTCCGGGACTTCGTGCGCGGCATCGGCGACGAGGCCCGCCGGCAGTGCCTCGACCTGACCGGCGCGCTGCCCGACGCGGTGCTGGCCTGCGTCGGCGGCGGCTCCAACGCGCTGGGCATCTTCCACGCGTTCGTCCCCGACACCGACGTGCGGCTGTACGGCTTCGAGGCCGGCGGCGAGGGCGTGGAGACCGGCCGGCACGCGGCCAGCATCACCGGCGGCAGCTCCGGGGTGCTGCACGGCACCCGCACCTACGTACTCCAGGACGCCGACGGCCAGACCATCGAGTCGCACTCGATCTCCGCCGGCCTGGACTACCCCGGGGTCGGCCCGGAGCACGCCTGGCTGCACGACACCGGCCGGGCCCGCTACCGGCCGGTGACCGACGCCGAGGCGATGGCCGCGTTCGAGCTGCTCTGCCGCACCGAGGGGATCATCCCGGCGATCGAGAGCGCGCACGCCCTGGCCGGCGCGGTGCAGATCGCCCCGCAGCTCGCCGCCGAACTGGGCCGGGAACCGGTCCTGGTGGTCAACCTCTCCGGTCGGGGCGACAAGGACGTGCACACCGCCGGTGAGTACTTCGGCATCCTCGACAAGGAGCAGTGAGACCGTGAGCCGGATCGGGGTGGCCTTCGACAAGGCCCGCGCCGACGGGCGGGCCGTCCTGGTCGGCTGCATGCCGGCCGGGTTCCCCACCGTCGACGGCAGCATCGCCGCGATGACCGCGATGGTCGAGGCCGGGGTGGACGTCATCGAGGTGGAGATCCCCTACTCCGACCCGGTGATGGACGGCCCGGTGATCCAGAAGGCCAGCGACATCGCCCTGGCCGGCGGCGTCCGCACCGCCGACACGCTGCGCATCGTCGAGGCGGTCGCGGCCACCGGCGCGCCGGTGGTCACCATGACCTACTGGAACCCGATCGAGCAGTACGGGGTGGACGCGTTCGCCCGGGACCTGGCCGCCGCCGGGGGCACCGGCCTGATCACCCCGGACCTGATCCCGGAGGAGGCCGGCGAGTGGCTGGCCGCCTCGGACGCGTACGGGCTGGACCGGACGTTCCTGGTCTCCCCGTCGTCGACCGACGCCCGGCTGCGGATGACCGTCGAGCACTGCCGGGGCTTCGTCTACGCCACCGCCATCATGGGCGTCACCGGGGCCCGGTCGCAGACCTCCGACGCCGCACCGGTGCTGGTCTCCCGGGTGCGGGAGGCCACCGAGTTGCCCGTCGGGGTGGGGCTCGGCGTCGGCACCGGCGCGCAGGCGGCCACCGTCGCCGGGTACGCCGACGGGGTGATCGTGGGCAGCGCGCTGATCCGCCGGCTGCTGGACGCACCGGACCTCGACGCCGGCCTGGCCGCCCTGCGTACCCTCTCCGCCGAACTCGCCGAGGGCGTCCGCAACCCGGCCCGCTGACCCGCCCGCCCCGGCCACGGGGGCGATAGAACTGGCGTGCCGGCGACACGACGGTTCCCCGACGGCGGGGCGCCGGCCGGGGTGGTGCGCGCGGATCACCGGGCCGGACCGCGGCGCGGCCGGTCGTACCGGGGCTCTGACCGGACCGGGGTGCCACGGCGGGCGTCCGCAGCGGTAGCCTGTGCACCCGTGACCCTCGTCTCGATGACGCCCCTGGCGGCGCTGCCCAGCCCGACCACCGCCGTCTGGCAGCTCGGGCCGGTCCCGCTGCGGGCGTACGCCCTCTGCATCGTCGCCGGCATCGTGGTCGCCTGCCTGGTGACCGAGCACCGGCTGCGCCAGCGGGGCGTCGCCCCCGGCGCGGTGCTCGACATCGCGGTGTGGGCGGTCCCGACCGGCATCATCGGTGCCCGGATCTACCACGTCGTCACCTCACCCGAGAAGTACTTCGGCACCGGCGGTGACCCGTGGAAGGCGTTCGCCATCTGGGAGGGTGGTCTCGGCATCTGGGGGGCCGTGGCCGGTGGCGCGGTCGGCGCCTGGATCGCCGCCCGGCAGCTCGGCATCCCGCTGACGGTGGTGGCCGACGCCCTGGCCCCGGGCCTGCCGCTGGCCCAGGCGGTGGGTCGGCTGGGCAACTGGTTCAACAACGAGCTGTACGGCGGGCGGACCACCCTGCCGTGGGGCCTGGAGATCCACCGGATGGACCCGGACAACCCGGGGCACGCGCTGCGCGACGACGCCAACCAGCCGATCCTGGAACCCGGCCTCTACCATCCGACGTTCGCCTACGAGGCGCTGTGGAACCTCGGCGTCGCGGGCCTGGTGTTCGCCCTGGACCGGCGGTTCAAGCTGGGACGCGGCCGGGCCTTCGCGCTCTACGTGATGGGCTACACCGCCGGCCGGTTCTGGATCGAGCTGATGCGCACCGACGAGGCGAACCACATCCTCGGTCTGCGGCTCAACGTGTGGACCGCCGGCCTGGTCTTCCTCGGCGCGTTGATCTACTTCCTGCGGGTGCGGGGCCCCCGCGAGTTCCTGATCCCGCTCGACGCCCCCGCTGCCGTTCCCGCCGCCGACGGCGCCGGGAGCGACGTCTCCCAGGTCGACCTCGCCGCCACCGGGAAGGGGTCCCCGACGGCCGCCCCGGCGGGGTACCGGGTGGTCGACGAGGAACAGTTCACCGCGTACCGGGAGAGCGGGGTGCTGCCCGACGCGCCGGGCGCGCCGCCGGCCGACGACCGGGTCACCGGGCCGGAGGCCGGTGACCCTGCTCCCGACGCCGACGACCGGCCTTCCGGGGCCGACCGCGGCGACGAGCCCGCCGGAGCCGACCGGTCCGCCGGTGCCACCGACCGGTCCGCCGACCGGGACAGCTGAGCGGGCGCGGCATGCGCAGCGCGGTGGTGGTCGGGGCCGGCCTCGGCGGTCTGGCGGTGGCCGGCGCGCTGGCCCGCTCCGGGTGGCGGGTCACCCTGCTGGAACGGGCCGACCGGGTACGCCCGGAACCCACCGCCGTGGTGCTGTGGCCCAACGGGGTACGCGCGTTGCAGGTGCTCGGCATCGGTGCCGGCCTGGACGCCATCGCGACCCCGCTGCCCGACGGCGGTATCCGCCGCCCCGACGGTCACTGGCTGGTGCAGCCCCGGCCCACCCCGGCCGACCGGATGCCGGTGGTGGTGCACCGGGAGGACCTGCACGACGCGCTGATCGCCGGCCTCGGTGACCGGGTCGAGCTGCGCACCGGGGTCGCCGTGGACAGCGTCCGGGCCGACGCCGCCGAGCGGCCCGGGGTGGGCTGGAACGGCCAGTTCGTCGAGGCGGACCTGGTGGTCGCCGCCGACGGCACGGACAGCGTGCTGCGCCGCCAACTCGCCCCCGAGGCCGCCGTGGTCAGCTCCGGCTGCGCCGCCTGGCGGGCGGTGATCCCCTGGTACCGGGCACCCCTGCCGGCCGACCGGCCGGTCGGGGGCGAGGTGCTGGGCGCCGGCTACCGGTTCGTGGCCGCCTCGCTGGGGGAGCGCGGCTCCTCCGGGGCGTCCCGCCGGGGTGGCGTCTACTGGGTGGCCACCGCCGCCGGAGCGCCCCGGCCGGAGCCCCCGCAGACCCAGCTCGCCCTGCTGCAACGCTGGTACGCCGGCTGGCCCGCGCCGATCGGTGAGCTGCTGGCCGCCACCGAACCCGCCGACCTGGTGCAGCAGGAGATCCGTGAGCTGCGCCCGCTGCCCCGGGCGTACGGCTTCCCGGCCGGGCCGGGCGGGGTGGTGCTGCTCGGTGACGCCGCCCACGCCATGCCGCCGCACCTCGGGCAGGGCGCGTGCCTGGCGTTCGAGGACGCGGCCACCCTGTCGTCGCTGCTGCGCGAGTCCCGGCTCCCCGACGCCGTGCTGGCGTACGACCGGGTGCGGCGGCCCCGCGCGGCAACCGTGGTCCGGCAGACCCGGCGGATGTCGGCGGTGCTCCAGACCCGGGGCCGGCTGGCCCTGCGCGCCCGCGACGCGGCCCTCGGCACGATCACGCCACGCCTGCTCTCCGGCGCCGCCACCACCGCCGCCACCTGGCGTCCCCCCACCCCCTGACCCGCGCCCTCCCGCCCCGTCGCCCTCGGGCGTTGATCAAGAGGTTTACGTCACGGCGAGCGCGTGGGGTGACGCAAACCTCTTGATCACCGGGGCCAACGCGGGTCAGGGCCGACGTGGGTCGGGGCAGCACCGGGTCGCGGGGGCAGCGCCGGGGCGGGGCGGGGGCAGAGGGCGGTCAGATGAGGGCGGTGGGTTCGGCTATGCAGGCGGTGCCGATGCGGCGGAAGCCGACGCGTAGGTAGATCCGGGCGACGTCCTCGCTGCCGGCGGAGAGGAAGACCAGGTCGGTGCCGGCGGCGCGCAGGGTGCGGGCCAGGGTGGCGGTCACCGCGGCGGCGAGCCCCCGGCGGCGGGCGGCCGGCAGGGTGGCCACCCCGGCGATCTCGGCGACGTCGTCGACCCGCATCGCCATTCCGCTGGCCAGCACGCCGTCGTCCGGCGTCCAGGCGACCGCCGACAGCCGGCGGCCGGCGGCGATCGCGGCCCGTTCCTCGTCCAGCGCGGCCACGTCCAGCTCGGTCATCGCGGCGTCCCGTTCGGCCGGGCCGGCGTCGCCGGGCACGGTGCCGGCGGCCGAGAACCCGACCGCGGCGACCGCGCGCCGGGCCGCCACGTCGAGCGCGAAGCCGGCCGCGTCCGGGTCCAGCACCCGCACCGGTACGTCGGTGAGCGTCGCCGGGTCGGGCGGGCCGGCCTGCGGGTCGAGCACCATCAGCGGGGCCTCCAGCACGCTCAGCCCGGCGGCCCGGGCGGTGGCGAGCAGTTCCGGGGTGGTCTCGTGCACCCACTCGAACGCCTCCGGCAGACCCAGCTCACGTTGCCGTTCGCGCACCTGGTGCACATCGGCCAGCGACGGTGGCGCGTCGGCGTCGAGGCGGGGGCGGGCGTAGAACGGCCAACCGGCCCCGTCCCGGGCGAACAGCACCAGAGCGCCGTGTTCCTCGGCGCGGGCGGCGTCCCGGGGCACCGCGTCGTAGAAACGTTCCAACCGGTCGAACAGGTCGCGGTGTGCAGGATCCACCGCGCGAGACTACACGTCCCAGAGTCTGGAAGGTGTGATCAATCTGCACTGGCCCTGCCCGGGTCGCCCTAACGTAGACTCAACAGACCGCCCAGGGCCGACGTCGTCCCGACCATGAAACAACCTGAGTGACGACAGGAGACCCGGTGGCCCTTCCGTACCCGCACAGCCCGCAGCCGGTCCCTTCCGCGACCGGTCTGTACGACCCGGCGCACGAGCACGACGCGTGCGGGGTGGCCTTCGTGGCCGACCTCTACGGGCGGCGCTCCCACGCGGTGGTGGCGAACGGCCTCGGCGCGCTCTGCCGGCTCGACCATCGTGGCGCCCGGGGCGCCGAGCAGAACACCGGCGACGGCGCGGGCATCATGATCCAGGTGCCGGACGCGTTCCTGCGCGCGGTGGTGGACTTCCCGCTGCCCCCGGCCGGCCAGTACGCCACCGGCCTGGTCTTCCTGCCCGACGACGACGGTGGCGAGGCCCGCGCCCGTCAGGTGGTGGAGAAGTACGCCCTCGTCGAGGGGGCCGAGGTGCTGGGCTGGCGCGAGGTGCCGACCGACCCGAGCGGCCTGGGCGAGACCGCGCTGGCGGCGATGCCCCGCATCCGGCAGCTCTTCCTGGCCGCGCACCGGCTCACCGACACCCCGGCCGGCCCGGCGGGCTCCCCGCTGGCCGGCATCGACCTGGACCGGGTGGCGTTCTGCGTCCGCAAGCAGGCCGAGCGGGAGACCGCCGAGCGGGGGGTGACCGCCTACTTCCCGTCGTTGTCGGCGCGGACGATGACCTGGAAGGGCATGCTCACCCCCGACCAGCTGCCGGAGTACTTCCCGGAGCTGACCGACGAGCGGGTCGACAGCGCGATCGCGCTGGTGCACTCCCGGTTCTCCACCAACACCTTCCCGTCCTGGCCGCTGGCCCACCCGTACCGGTTCATCGCGCACAACGGCGAGATCAACACGATCCGCGGCAACCGGAACTGGATGCAGGCCCGCGAGGCGCTGCTGCGCAGCCCGCAGCTGCCCGGCAACATCCGCCGGGTGTTCCCGGTCTGCACCCCGGCCGCCTCCGACTCGGCCAACTTCGACGAGGTGCTGGAGCTGCTGCACCTGGCCGGCCGGAGCCTGCCGCACGCGGTGCTGATGATGATCCCGGAGGCGTGGGAGAACGACCCGGCGATGCGCCCGGACAAGCGCGCCTTCTACCGGTTCCACGCCAGTCTGATGGAGCCGTGGGACGGTCCGGCGTCGGTCGCCTTCACCGACGGTGAGATCGTCGGGGCGGTGCTGGACCGTAACGGCCTGCGGCCGGGCCGCTGGTGGCGGACCGCCGACGGGCTGGTGGTGCTGGGCAGCGAGGCGGGGGTGCTCGACCTCGACCCGGCCACGGTGGTCGCCAAGGGTCGCCTCCAGCCGGGCCGGATGTTCCTGGTCGACACGGTCAACGGCCGGATCGTCTCGGACGACGAGATCAAGACCGAGCTGGCCGCCGCCCAGCCGTACGACGAGTGGCTGCACGCCGGCCTGATCGACCTCGGTGACCTGCCCGCCCGGGAGCACGTGGTCTACACCCACGACTCGGTGCGCCGCCGGCAGCAGACCTTCGGCTACACCGAGGAGGAGCTGAAGATCCTGCTCGCCCCGATGGCCCGGACCGGGGCGGAGCCGCTGGGCTCGATGGGCACCGACACCCCGATCGCGCCGCTGTCGACCCGGCCCCGGCTGCTCTACGACTACTTCCACCAGCTGTTCGCCCAGGTCACCAACCCGCCGCTGGACGCGATCCGGGAGGAGTTGGTGACCAGCCTGGCGTCGACCATCGGCCCGGAGGGCAACCTGCTGGACCCGGGCGCGGCGAGCTGCCGGCAGATCGTGCTGCCCTACCCGGTGATCGACAACGACGAGCTGGCGAAGCTGCTCGACGTCGACGAGGACGGTGACCTGCCTGGCTTCAAGGCGGTCCGGGTGTCCGGGCTCTACCGCATCCGCGACGGTGGGGCCGGCATCAAGGCCCGGCTGACCGAGATCTGCCGGCACGTGTCCGAGGCGATCGAGGACGGCGTGCGCATCCTGGTGCTGTCCGACCGGGACTCCAACGCCGACCTGGCGCCGATCCCGTCGCTGCTGCTGACCGCGGCGGTGCACCAGCACCTGGTGCGGGAGCAGACCCGGACCCAGGTCGCGCTGATCGTGGAGTCCGGCGACTGCCGCGAGGTGCACCACGCGGCGGTGCTCATCGGGTACGGCGCGGCGGCGGTCAACCCCTACCTGGCCTTCGAGTCGGTGGAGGACATGATCGCCACCGGGGCGCTGGTCGGGGTGGAGCCGGGCAAGGCGGTCCGCAACTACGTCAAGGCGCTCGGCAAGGGCGTCCTCAAGATCATGTCCAAGATGGGCATCTCGACGGTGTCGTCGTACTGCGGCGCGCAGGTCTTCGAGGCCGTCGGCCTGGACACCCGGCTGGTCGACCGCTACTTCCGGGGCACCCCCAGCACCATCGGCGGGATCGGGCTGGCCGAGATCCACGCCGAGGTCGCCGCCCGGCACGGGCAGGCGTGGCCGGCCCCCGGCACCGTCGGCTCCGCCCGGCTGGAGGTGGGTGGCGAGTACCAGTGGCGGCGCGAGGGTGAGCTGCACCTGTTCAACCCGGAGACGGTCTTCCTGCTCCAGCACGCCACCCGCAGCCGCCAGTACGACGTGTTCCGCCAGTACACCGCCAAGGTCGACGAGCTGGCCGCGCGGGCCGGTTCGCTGCGCGGGCTGTTCACCCTGCGGACCGGGCTGCGCCCGGCGGTGCCGATCGAGGAGGTCGAGCCGGCCACCGAGATCGTCAAGCGGTTCGCCACCGGCGCCATGTCGTACGGGTCGATCTCGGCCGAGGCGCACGAGACCCTCGCCATCGCGATGAACCGGCTCGGCGGCAAGTCCAACACCGGTGAGGGCGGCGAGGACGTCGACCGGCTGCACGACCCGGCCCGCCGCTCGGCGGTCAAGCAGATCGCCAGCGGACGCTTCGGGGTGACCAGCGAATACCTGGTCAACGCCGACGACCTCCAGATCAAGATGGCGCAGGGCGCGAAGCCCGGCGAGGGTGGGCAGCTGCCCGGCAACAAGGTGTGGCCGTGGATCGCCCGGACCCGGCACGCCACCCCCGGCGTCGGCCTGATCTCCCCGCCGCCGCACCACGACATCTACTCCATCGAGGACCTCGCCCAGCTCGTGCACGACCTCAAGTGCGTCAACCCGGCCGCCCGGGTGCACGTCAAGCTGGTCAGCGAGGTCGGCGTGGGCACCGTCGCGGCCGGGGTCGCCAAGCTCAAGGCCGACGTCATCCTGATCTCCGGGCACGACGGCGGCACCGGCGCGTCCCCGCTCAACTCGCTCAAGCACGCCGGCACCCCCTGGGAGCTGGGCCTGGCCGAGGCGCAGCAGACGCTGCTGCTCAACAAGCTGCGCGACCGGGTCACCGTGCAGGTCGACGGGCAGCTCAAGACCGGCCGGGACGTGGTGGTGGCCATGCTGCTCGGCGCGGAGGAGTTCGGCTTCGCCACCGCCCCGCTGATCGTCGAGGGCTGCGTGATGATGCGGGTCTGCCACCTGGACACCTGCCCGGTCGGCATCGCCACCCAGAACCCGGTGCTGCGGGAACGCTTCACCGGCCGGCCGGAGTTCGTGGAGAATTTCTTCCTCTTCCTCGCCGAGGAGGTCCGCGGCTACCTGGCCGAGCTGGGCTTCCGCAGCATCGAAGAGGCGATCGGGCAGACCGAGGTGCTCGACGTCGTACCGGCGATCGACCACTGGAAGGGCCACGGCCTCGACCTGACCCGCGTGCTGCACACCCCGCAGCTGCCGGAGGGGACGGCCCGGCGGGGCGTCCGCGCCCAGGACCACGGCCTGGAGCAGGCCCTGGACAACGAGCTGATCGCGCTGGCCCAGCCGGCGCTGCGCGACGGCAGCCCGGTCCGGGTGGAGGTGGCGGTGCGCAACGAGCACCGCAGCGTCGGCGCGATGCTCGGTGGCGAGGTGACCCGCCGCCACGGCGGCGCGGGCCTGCCCGACGACACCGTCGAGTTCGTGCTGCGCGGCACCGCCGGGCAGTCCTTCGGCGCGTTCCTGCCGCGCGGGGTGACCCTGCGGCTGCACGGCGACGCCAACGACTACGTCGGCAAGGGGCTCTCCGGCGGCCGGATCGTGGTCCGCCCGGACGCCGCCGCGCCGTTCGTCGACCCCGAGGCCACCGCCGGGCAACGCGCCGAGGACCAGATCATCGCCGGCAACACCATCCTGTACGGGGCCACCGGCGGCGAGCTGTTCCTGCGCGGCCGGGTGGGGGAGCGCTTCGCGGTCCGCAACTCCGGCGCGGTGGCCGTCGTCGAGGGCGTCGGCGACCACGGCTGCGAGTACATGACCGGCGGCACGGTGGTGGTGCTCGGCGAGACCGGCCGCAACTTCGCCGCCGGCATGTCCGGCGGTACGGCGTACGTGCACCGGCTCGACACCGGCCGGGTCAACGCGGAGCTGGTCGACCTGTCCCCGCTGCGCGACACCGAGCGGGAGCTGCTGCACGATCTGGTGCAGCGGCACGTCGCCGAAACCGACTCGGCGGTCGGCGCGGAGCTGCTCAAGCGCTGGCCGGAGGCGGTCGGGGAGTTCACGGCCGTGGTCCCGAGGGACTACCGCCGGGTGATGGAGATCATGAAGGCCGCCGAAGCCGCCGGCCGCGACGTCGACGACGCGGTCATGTCTGCGCTGACCGCGTCGGTGCCGCCCGTCCCGCGGGTGGTCGCCCAGGAGGTGGCTCGTGCCTGACCCGAACGGTTTCCTGCGCTACGAACGGCGGCTGCCGGCCCGCCGCCCGGTGGCGGTGCGGATCACCGACTGGCGGGAGGTGTACCCGCCCGCCGGTGCCGAGCTGATCCGGGAGCAGGCCACCCGGTGCATGGACTGCGGCATCCCGTTCTGCCACGACGGTTGCCCGCTGGGCAACCGCATCCCGGACTGGAACGACCTGGTCCGCACCGGCAGTTGGGACGCCGCGGTGGAGTCGCTGCACGCCACCAACAACTTCCCCGAGTTCACCGGCCGGCTCTGCCCGGCCCCCTGCGAGGCGGCCTGCGTGCTGGGCCTGGGCGGGCAGCAGCCGGTCACCATCAAGCAGGTCGAGGTGGAGATCGCCGATGCGGCGGTGGCCCGGGGCGGGCTGACCCCCCGCCCGGTGCCGGCGTCGACCGGCCGGTCCGTCGCCGTGGTCGGCTCCGGGCCCGCCGGGCTCGCCGCCGCCCAGCAGCTCGCCCGCGCCGGTCACGCCGTCACCGTGTACGAGCGGGACGACGCGATCGGCGGCCTGCTCCGGTACGGCATCCCCGACTTCAAGCTGGAGAAGCAACACATCGACCGGCGGCTGGCCCAGCTCGCCGCCGAGGGCGTGCAGTTCCGCACCGGGGTGAACGTCGGCGTCGACGTGACCGCCGAGGAGCTGCGGGCCCGGCACGACGCGGTGCTGCTGGCGTGCGGCGCGCTCCAGGGGCGGGACACCCCGGAGACGCCGGGCCGGCCGCTGCGCGGCGTCCACCAGGCGATGACCCACCTGGTCGCGGCGAACCGGGTGGTGGCGGCGGCCGGGGACGGCCGGCCCGCGCTGGCGGTGTTGCCCGACGGCACGCCGATCGACGCGGCCGGCAAGCACGTGGTGATCATCGGTGGTGGCGACACCGCCGCCGACTGCCTGGGCGTGGCCCACCGGCAGGGCGCGGCCGGCGTCCACCAGCTCGACCTCTACCCGGAGCCGCCGCACGGCCGCGACGCCGAGCGGGACCCGTGGCCGACCTGGCCGTGGGTGCTGCGCAACTACCCGGCGCACGAGGAGGGCGGCGAGCGGGTCTTCGCGGTCGCCGTGCAGGAGTTCGTGGACGACGGCACCGGCCAGGTCAGGGGCGTCCGGATCGCCGAGGTGACGGTGGAGCGGCGGGACGGCCGTCGGATCGTCACCGCGCTGCCCGGCTCCGAGCGGGAGTTGCCGGCCGACCTGGTGCTGCTCGCCATCGGCTTCGAGGGCACCGAGGAGCAGCCGCTGCTGGCCCAGTTCGGGGTGACCCGCAACGCCCGGGGCGCGGTCGACGCCCGCCCCGACTGGCAGACCGACGCCGACGGGGTCTTCGTCGCCGGGGACATGCACCGGGGGGCGTCGCTGATCGTCTGGGCGATCGCCGAGGGGCGGGCCGCCGCCGCGGCGATCCACTCCTACCTGGGTGGGGCGGGTGACCTGCCGGCCCCGGTCGACCCGGCCCGGCAACCCCTCGCCGCCCGCTGACCCCTGCCCGCCGACCGTCCGCTGATCTTCGCCCGCCTGCTGGTCGACGGTGTCAGGTAGGTCGATCGGTGGCCGTCAGCCGACTCGACCTTGGGGCCGGCGCCCCCGGCTCGCAGCCGTTTCTGGAGCACGACCTGTCCGGGCTCCGCTGTGGTGCCGCGGGGCGTTGGGGCCACCCCTGCGCGGGCACGTGTCCCACGGAAAGCGCTATGCCTGTCCGTCATATCTATGACCGTCAGGCATAGCGCTCTCCGGAACCACCGTTCCGCCGGACCGAGCCGAGACCGGCCCGGGGGTCACGGTTCTGGGCCGGTTCGGGCTGCCCGCGCCGGTGCCGGGGGCGGGCAGCCCGAACCGGGGTCGGTCAGCGCGCCAGCAGCTGGTGCGCCGCCCGGATCTGGGTCCACGACTTCGGCTGCGCCGGTGCGGTCGTGGTGCGGGTGGCGGCGGCCGGGGCGGGCCGGCCGGGGGTGAACAGCCAGGTGGTGAAAACCGGGTCCAGGTCGAGGCCGGAGATCTGCTCGGCGAGGGCCTGGAACTGGGCGATGGTGCCGTTGCCGTACCGGTGGGCGGCGGTCCAGGCGGGCAGGATGCGGAAGAACGCGTCGTCGCCGACGGCCAGCCGGAGCTGGTGCAGCGCCATCGCGCCCCGGTCGTAGACCGCGTCGTCGAAGACCGCGCCGGCACCCGGGTTGCCCGGCAGCACCTGCCAGAAGCCGTCGGCGGCGGGGTAGTTGGCGTAGGTGAAGTCGAACAGCTCCTGCGCGGTGCCCTCACCCTGCGCCTCCGACCAGAGCCACTCGGCGTACGAGGCGAAGCCCTCGTTCAGCCAGATGTTGCTCCAGTCCGCCACCGAGACCGAGTCGCCGAACCACTGGTGGGCGTTCTCGTGCACCACCACGTACGGGTTGCTGCCGCGCCGCCAGAAGCCGGGCCCGTACACCGGGCGGGTCTGCGTCTCCAGGGCGAAGCTGAGGCTGTCGAGCGGAGCGGCCACGCCCCCCTGCGCCTCGAACGGGTACGGCCCGAAGATGCCGCTCTCCCAGTCGACGACCTCGGCGGTGCGTTCGATGCTGGCCCGGGCGGCCGGCCCCCGGTCGCCCAGCGTGGTGCTGTAGGCGTTGATCACCGGCTGCCCGTTCGGGGCGGTGTCGGTGACGATGTCGTACTGGCCGATCGCCAGGAACGCCAGGTAGGTGGCGCCCGGCTTGGTGCTGCGCCAGCCCCACCGCATCCGGTTGCCGGCCTCGGCCAGCGGGGGCCGGGGCTGCACGCCGTTGCTGATCACCTCGACGCCGGCGGGCACCGACACCGAGACGTCCCAGGTGGCCTTGTCCAGCGGGTGGTCGTTGGAGGGGAACCACCACCAGGCCGACTCGGGTTCGTTGACGGCGAGCGCGCCGTCGCTGGTGCGGGTCCACCCGGAGTAGCCGTCCACCAGGGTCTCCGACGGCACGCCGGAGTAGGTGACCACGACGGTCATCGCCTGACCGGTGGTGAGGCCGCGCGGCGCGGTCACCGCCAGCTCGTGGGCGCCCTCCCGGGCGAACCGGGCGGTCCACCCGTTGACCCGCACCGACTCCACGTCGAGCAGGAAGTCGAGGTTGAACCGGGAGAGGTCCTGGGTGGCGGTGGCCAGGATGGTGGTGGTGCCGCTGAGCCGGTCGGTGGCCGGCTCGTAACGCAGCCGGACGTCGTAGTGGTCGACGTCGTAGCCGCCGTTGCCGTAGTCGGGGAAGTAGGGGTCGCCGAGGCCGGGGCTGCCGGGTTTCGGGGCGGCCGAGACCGCGACCGACCGGCTCTTGCCCGGTCGGGCGTCGGCCTGGCCGGGGACGCCGGTCACCAGGGTGCCGGCGGTGGTGACGGTCAGGGCGGCGATGGCCGCCGTGAAAACACGTCGCACGGGGTGGACTCCCTCCATCGGGGTGTTCGCACCGACAACCTAATCGACGGCGGTGGAAACGTGCGCCCCGGATGGCGGGGATCGGCTGTTCTCATCCTGTCGATGTTTCGCTAGCATTACCGACTAGTAACAACGCCTCACCCCCCTGGCCACGCGCGCGGTCCAGAGGCTTCCCCCGTTGCTGCCCCTGGAGGATCCGTCATGCCCCACCGCGCCCTACCCCGCCGCGTTCTGGCCAGGGCCGTCACCGCCCTGGCCGCCGTCCTCGCCACCGTCACCGGTGCCCTGCTCGTCCCGACCGCCGCCCAGGCCGCCACCGTCCACTACGTCGCGCTGGGCGACTCGTACTCCTCCGGTGTCGGCGCCGGGCCGTACGACCTGTCCACCTGCCTGCGCAGCCAGAAGTCGTACGCCCCGCTCTGGGCCGCCGCCAACGCGGTGACCAGCTTCGCCTTCCCCGCCTGCGGCGGCGCGGTCACCGCCGACGTGATCGCCAAGCAGGTCGGCTCACTGAGCGCCACCACCACCCTGGTCACCATCACCATCGGCGGCAACGACGCCGGCTTCGCCGACGTCATCACCAGCTGCCGGTTCGGCAGCACGGCGACCTGCACCGCCGCCGTCGACAAGGCCAAGAGCTTCGCCACCTCCACGCTGCCCGGCCGGCTCGACGCCACCTACGCCGCGATCCGCGACCGGGCCCCGAACGCCCGGCTGGTGGTGCTCGGCTACCCCCGGCTCTTCGAGACCGGCTCCTGCGGCGTGCTCGCGATGAGCAGCTACAAGCGGACCATCCTCAACGAGGCCGCCGACGTGCTCGCCACGGTCACCGCCGCCCGGGCCGGCGCGGCCGGTGCCACCTTCGCCGACGCCCGCCCGTTCTTCACCGGGCACGGCGTCTGCGCCGCCACCCCGTGGATCCGCGACGTCAGCGGCGTCATCGAGGCGTACCACCCGAACGCCGACGGCTACCGGTACGGCTACCTGCCGACGCTGACCGCCGCGCTGCGCTGACCGGGCCGGCCGGGTGACCGGTCGCATCCCACCGGACACCCTCGGTTGCCTCCGTCGTCGACAATGGGAGCCCTCTCTGGACCCTGTCGGCGGCGGAGGTGCCCGTATGCGCGAACCGGTGACCCCGCCGCCGCCCCGGCCACCCACCGTGGACGGCCCCCCGGTCGGCGGCACCGAACTGCTCGCCCTGCTCACCCGGCTGCTGCGCCGGCCGCGTCGGGGCGACCGCCGGCTGCCGGTGCTCTGGCTGGTCCGGGCCGCCACCGGCGGCGACCCGGGGGCCCTGCTGCGCCGCTTCGTCGGGCGGGGCGCGGGTCGCCGGGTCCCGCACGCCGTTCTCGACCTGGCCGCCCGCCCCGACCTCGCCGACGTCCCGGCGGTGCTGCGCGAACTGCACCGGCAGTTGTCGCTGGAGGCGTTCGGGGCGGCCCGGCTGCGGTTCCGGCACTACCCGCTCGCCGACTGGCTGATGCAGCAGACCCTCGACGTGGGCGTCGACGCCGCCGACAGCGGCCGGGCCACCCTGGTCCGCCGGCTGCGCGACTGGCGGGGCCGGCGTCCCGTCGAGGAGCCGCAGGTCAGCGGGGAGTCGGGGGTCGGCACGGCGCTCCAGGTGCTGCTCTGGCTGCTGCGCCGGGCGGTGCCCAGCGCGGTGTTCCGGATCGCCGTCTCCGGCCGGGTGCCGGTCGTCGGCGGCCACTACCGGTGGTTCATGCGGCAGCAGTACCTGGCCCCCCGCCAGTCGGTGACCTTCCTCGGGTTCGCCGAACGGCTCACCGCCGGCTGGCGCGACGGCGAACAACCCGCCCAGGTGGACAAGCTGCTGCTGCACGCGTTCCTGGAGGACCTGCGGCAGGCGTACCGGCGACGGGTGTGGCGGCCCGGGGACTGGCGGCGTACCGCGTACCCGGTGCTGCTGCTCGACGGGGTGGACGTCGACGGCGTCGGGCACACCCTGGTCCGGCTGCTCACCGACGTACGCAACGAGACCGGCCGCAACGATCCGCTGCTGGTGGTGGCGCTGGCCACCGCGCCGCCGCCGGAACTGCCCGGCACCCGCCCGCTGCGCGAGGCGGACGACGCCTACGACGAGTGGGCCGAGGCGCTGCCCGAGACCCGGCGGCTGCGGCGGGCGGCCGCCTGGCTGGTGGCGCTGCGCCCGGACGACGAGGACGCCACCCCGCCACCGGGCGTCGTCCCGCCCGCGCTGGTCGCCCCCGACCCGCCGTGGTGGGCACGGCGGTTCCTGCCGGCGGCGGTGGCCGTGGTCCTGCTGGCCGGCGTCGGCGTGTGGGCGGACAGCCGGTGGACGCTGGACTGCCATCCGACGCCGACCGGCCAGGTGCGGGTGCGGGTGATCGCCGGGGAGTGCGTCGGCTACAGCGACACCGCCGCCCAGGTGTTCAACGCCGAACCCGGCCAGGACCGGCTGCGGTCGGTGCAGCGGCGGATCTTCGCGCAGAACCGGGCCGCCGAGGAGGTGTGGCGGCGCAGCGACCGGCGTCGGCCCTACCTCACCCTGGTCTACCTGGGCACCCTCACCGGCAACCGGACGCGCGCCGACGAGGAGTCCTACGTCTCCGAACGCGAGGAACTGGAGGGCCTGGCCACCGCCCAGTACGCCCTGCTCAAGGAGTCCGCGGCGGCTGACGGCGCGGCCCTGCTGCACGTGGTGGTCGCCAACGGGGGCCGGCAGATGCGCCACGCCGGGCCGGCGGTGGCCATGCTGGAACTGCTGGCCCACGACGACCCGACCGTGCTCGGGGTGGTCGGGCTGGTGGAGAGCCGCACCAGCACCGCCGCAGCGGTGCGGGAACTCAACCGGGTCGGCCTGCCGGTGCTCGCCCCCACCCTGTCGGCCGACCGGATGGACCAGAACTCCAGCCTCTACCTCCAGATCTCCGCGCCCAACGCGGCGCAGGCCGCGATGATCGAGACGTACGCCCGGCAGGTGCTGCGGGTGACCGAGGCGCACGCCTACTACACCACCGGCGAGGACAGCTCGCTCACCGAGGACCTCTACGTCGGCACCCTGGTCGACGGGCTGCGCCAGCGGTTCGGCAGCCGGCTCACCCGGCTCGACGAGTGGCGTACCGGGCGACGGTTGACCGCCGAGTGCGGCTACCGGGGGGTGCTGCTGTTCGCCGGGCGCTGGTCGGAGTTCGACGGGTTCCTGCGGGCGTTGAAGGAGTGCGGCAACGATCCGCCCCGGCACCTCGTCGCCGACGACTCGGTCAACCGCTACATGGCCAACCCGGGGCTGCGGGCCAGTGCCCCGGGCAACCTGCCGGTGACGTACGTGTCGAAGGCGGCGCTGGCGACCTGCGCCGCGCTGCGGGCCGCGCAGGCCGCCCGGGACGACGCCCGGGGCAGCTTTCTGACCTGGGTCGGCGCCGACGACCTGCTCGACCCGCCGCGCTGCCGCGACGGTGTCGGCGCACCCGTCGGCGAGCGGGTCAGCCTCGCCTACGACGCGGCGATGATGATGGTGCGGGCACTGGAGAGCCTCGCCGCCCGGCTGCGGCACGCCGACACCGGCCGGCGCTGGGAGCCCCGCTCGGTCAACCCGGTCGGCGTGCACGCCGAGGTGCTGCGGCAGAACGCCGCCGTCGGCTACCCGGGGGTCGCCGGGGTGATCCGGTACGCCCCCGACTCGGGCGAGCCGGTCGCCAAGCGGCTGGCGTTGCTGCGGGTGGCGCGGGTGCCGGACGTGGCCGCCGAGCCGGTCGAGGTGTTCCACTGTGGTGCGGCCGACAGCGGACCGGACCCGGGCTGCCGACCCGTCTGACCCGTGGGCGGGTCGTGCGTCCGGACCCGCCGGGGCGCTAGGGTTCCCTCGATTCGTCCGCACGTGGGTGGGGAGCAGTGGGTGGGCAGGCTCGCATCGGCGTACGGGCAGGCGGTCGCCGCGCACCGGCAGGCCCGGCAGCGGTGGACGGCAGCCCGTGCCCTGCTGGACCGGCTGGCCGGGCAGCCCGTCCCGGAGCGCACCGCCGACCTGGTCGCCCGGCTGGCCCGGCTGGCCGACGCGCTGGCCGCCCCGCCGCCCGGCAGCACCGACCGGGCCGGCGCGACGGCCCCCGGCGGACCTGCACCCACCGGACCGGCACCCGGCCCCGTCGCCGGGGCACCCGGTGGCCCGCCGCCGGGACACGTCGTCGTGTCGCCGGGCGGTCCGGCCCGGGGCCACCGTGCGGCGTCCCCCGGCGACGGCCCGGCGGCGGTGCGCATCGGTGAGGCGTCCACGGCGGACGGTCGGTTCCCGCTGCTGCTGCCGCTGGGTGCCGGCCGGCACCTGGCGGTCGACGGGGACGCCCGTGATCCCCGGGTGGCGGTGCTGCTGCGGGTGCTGGTGCTGCGGCTGCTCACCACGGCCGCCCCGGGCAGCGTGCGGGTGGTCGGCATCGACCCGGCCGCCTGGGGGGCCACCTTCATCCCGCTGCGTCCGCTGCGCGACGCCGGGGTACTCGGTAGCGTCGCCACCACCGAGGCCGAGATCGGCGCGCTGCTGGACGCCGCCGAGGCGCACGCCCGCGCGGGGGAGGCCGAACTGTTGCTGGTGGTGGCCGCGTCCGCGCCCGGCCCGCGCGAGCTGGCCCGGCTCGCCGCGCTCACCCACGCCGGGCCGACCGCCGGGGTGTGCGTGCTGTTCGCCGGGCGCGCGGTGACCACGCCCGGCCAGGCCCCACCCACGCTGGGCGGCACCACCGAGGTACGTCTCGACGAACGGTACGCCCGCGTCGGCGACCCGCCCGGCTACCCGTTCAGCGCCGACGGCACCGGCCTGCCCGTGCCGGTGCTGCTCGACGGTGACCCGCCCGCCGTCGCCGTCCAGGCGCTGGCCGACCGGCTGGGCGCGCAGGTGCGCCGGGACACCGCCCTGCACCTGGCCGACCTGCTGCCCGAGCGGCGCTGGACCGGCTCCGCGCGGGGCGGCCTGACGACGGTGGTCGGCCGCTCCGGGCGTACCCCGGTCAGTCTGGCCTTCGACGACGCGACGCCGCACTGGCTGGTCGGTGGCCGCACCGGCGCGGGCAAGACGGTCTTCCTGCTCGACGTGCTCTACGGCCTGGCGGCCCGCTACTCCCCGGCCGAGCTGCACCTGTGGCTGCTCGACTTCAAGGAGGGGGTGAGCTTCACCGAGTTCGTCCCCACCGACCGTGACCCGTCGTTCCTGCCGCACGCGCGGGCCGTCGGCGTCGAGTCCGACCGGGAGTACGGCCTGGCCGTGCTCCGCGAACTGCGCCGGGAGCTGGGCCGGCGGGCCGGGCTGTTCAAGCGGCACGGGGTGACCAAGCTCGCCGACCTGCCGGACACCGAACCGGTGCCCCGCACGGTCGCCGTGATCGACGAGTTCCACGTGCTGTTCGCCGGCAACGACCGGCTGGCCCGGGAAGCTGTCGACCTGCTGGAGGAGCTGGCCCGCAAGGGCCGCTCGTACGGCGTACACCTGGTGTTGGCCAGTCAGAGCACCAGCGGCGTGGAAGCCCTGTACGGCCGGGCCGAGTCCCTGTTCGGGCAGTTCGCGCTGCGGGTGGCGCTACCCGGCGGTGAGGCGGTGCTCGGCCCCCGGGCGACCGTCGCCGGCCCCACCCGGATCGGCACGGCGCTGGTCAACACCGCCGCCGGGGCGACCGGCGCGGACATCCTGCTGCGGTTCCCCGACGCGCACGCCGACACCCGCCAGCTCGCCCGGCTGCGCTACGAGCTGTGGGACGCGCGCCCCGACGACACCGGCCCACCCGAGGTCTTCCGGGGCTACGCCACCGCCCACCTGGAGGACGAGCCGACCCCTGCCGCCACCCGCCGGCCGGCGGTGCTGGTGGGCCGGACGGTCGACGTGGCCGGCAGCACCGCCCGGTTCGACCTGGACGCCTCCCCCGGCCGGCACCTGGCCGTGGTGGGCACCTCGACCACCGGCGCGCACGTGCTACGGGCCGCCGCGCTGAGCCTGGCCGGCCAGCACCGGCCCGGGGAGGCCGAGTTCGTGCTGGCCACGCTGGTGGCCGCCGCCGACGAACTGGCCGACGACACGGCCGCCGGGCTGAAGGCCGCCGGGCACCCGGTTACCCAGGTCGACGCGGCCGGGCTGCGCACCCGCATCGCCGGGCTGGCCGCAGGCGGCGGGGAGCGCGGCCGGACGTACCTGGTGGTCTTCGGGGTGGACGCGGCCCACGCGGTGCTCGCCGCCGCCGACCCCGACACCTACCGGACCGGCCACGACGACCTGCGGGCGCTGCTGCGGGCGGGGCCGGGGCGCGGGGTGCACCTGCTCGGCTGGTGGCGGGGCCTGCGCCGGCTCGCCGACGACCTCGGCGGCAGCCAGAACCGCGACGACGTGGCCTGCCTGGTGGCGCTGAACGTGCCCGCCGACGACCTCGGGCTGCACCTCGGGGTGACCGACCTGGTGTGGACCCCCCGCCCCAACCGGGCCCTGCTGGTCGACCGGCACGCCCCGCGCACCGCGCTGATCGTGCCGTTCGTCCGCCCCGGGTACCACCCCGACGAGGAGCACTGAGTGGCCGGCTACGACGAGTACGCGGCGGCCGTCCGGCAGCTCTCCGCCCGGATCAGGGAGGGGGAGCGCGGTGCCGTCGCCGAGGCGGAACGCCGCCGTACCCTGCACGCCGGGGTGACCCAGCTCGGTCAGCGGCTGGCCGCCCAGGAACAGCGCCTCGCCCAGCTCGCCGCAACCGCCGGCCTGCCCGCCGTGCCCGACCCGGCCCCCGGGCCGGGGCCGGTCCCCGGGGCCGGCACGGGTCCCGGCGTCGGCTCCGGTACGGCCCCGGGGCCCGCCCCCGGCTCGGTCACGGGTCCCGGCGGGTCCGGGGTGGACGGCGATCCGGCGCTGGTGCTGGCGGAGGCCGGACGGCTGGTCGACGAGGCCGACCGACTGGGCCAGCAGGCCGAGGCGCTGGCCCAGCGGCCCGCTCTGCTGCCCACCTGGTCGCCGACCGCCCGCGCGGTCGCCGTCTACGTCGGCTGTGCCGCCGTCGGGGCGCTGTTCATGCTGGTGCTGGTGGTCGCCAACGGCGTCGGCGTGGTCGACGGCGTCACGCTGGGCGCGCTGACCTGCGCCGGGCTGCCGCTGATCTCCTTCGTGGCCGGTTGGCTGGTCCTCGGCCGGTGGGGGCGGCCGGCCCTGGCCACCACCGACCCGCCCCGGTACGCCCCGCTCGGCTTCTTCATCTGCGCCGTGGCGGTGCCGCTCGCGTACTGCGTCACCCTGCTGGTGTTCCGCCTCGTCCGCTGACGCGTGACCGACCTGTCCGCGTGATCGATCCGTTCGCATGATCGACTCAATTGGGCCGATGTTGCGGAATCCAGCCCGGTCCGATGCCGCTACATCGGCCCACATGAGGCGGACGCGGGGTGGCTGCGTCCGGTGGTCGCCTCGTAGGCTCGCGGTGACCGTGGGAGGGCGACAGGGGCGGGGGAGTGCGGGTGAGTGCGGCGGAGATGATCGCGAAGCTGGCCGTGGCCGCGCAGAAGCTGGACGAGGCGCGGGCCAAGACGGCGTCGGCCGTCCAGGACGCCGCCGAGGCGCGGGCCCTGGTCGCCGGGGCGTTGCAGGGCGTCGCCGCCGGCCCTCTGATCGGCATGATCGACAACTACCGGCAGGCGCTCGACCAGGCCGTCCAGGCTGGTCAGCCGGCCCGGCAGCAGGTCGAGGAAACGATCGCCAAGGTGCGCGCGCTGGGCAACTGAGCGGGAACCCGGTGACCCGGCATTCCGGGCGGATGCGTGGTGGCGGCCCATCACACATCGGTCCCGGCCCGTGCCGGTGCCGCCGGTCGACCGGAGGGACAGGATGGACGTGACGATCGAGGTGGCGCAGTGACGGTGGTGAATGGGCGCGACGGCGGCGACCTGGACGGGTTCCACGTCGGGCGGGTGCCGGAGGATGCCGGGGAACTGGTGTCGGACTTCGCCTCCGAGTGGGAGGACGTCAGCTTCGCCACCCGGGTCTGGGAACGGGCCGTCGACGACGGCTACCGGGTGGACCTGCGGGTGCACGTCCTGCGCGGCGAACCTCTGACCACGCTGGTGCGCCTGCGCGAGTTCCTGGCCGGTTACCACGAGCGGGATTCCGCCGAGTGGCCGCTGGCGGAGTTCGCCCGTGGCGGGGATGTCGGGCTGGCCGGCGGGGGTGAGGCGTTCTGGCTCGTCCGGCCGGGCCTCGCGGTCGACGTGCTGGTGGACCTCGACCGGTTCGACGCGGAAACCGCGATCGAGGTGGCCGGCTCCGTCAGGGAGTTGCCCGCCGCCTGACCCTGGGAAAAGCCCGGGTGCTCCGGTGACCCTATGGGTAGGGTCGCCGGCAGGTGCCGTGCTGGTCGGCCGGTGGTGTACCGCTCCGTGGCTGCACAACTGGCGGTCGAACCAGCTCGCCCGTCGTTGCCGTCGTGTCCCGTCAGAGCCGGAGGTTCCCCACAGTGGCCGGTACGACCTATCAGGTCATCGTGCGCGGCAGGTTCGCGCCGCTCGGTGACGAGCAGCGGGCCGCGCTGCTCGCCAGGGCGGACGAGCATGACGTCTACCAGGCTAAGTTCACCGAGGAAGGCACCGTCACGTACGAGCGGTCCCTGCTCGGGTTCACCTTCCGCTGCCTCGTCCCGGCCACCGGGGAGGACGATGAGGCGGTGGTGATCGGCAGGGCGGAAGCGTCGGCCGCAGCCGCCGTCGCGGAACTCGGCGCGGGCCACCGTGATCTCACGTCGGTGTCGACCGACCTCGCCGACATCAAGATCCGCCACCGGGCGCGCGGGTAAGGGGCTCCCGTCACCGCCGAGCGTCGGCCTTGGTGCTGATCCAATCCGCCCTCCTTCGGGGAGAGTTGTTGTCGTCCTGGGCGCAACAGATTTCCACGAACATGGCCTGCCTGTCGGTGCCACCACATTCATGATTCGCGCTACAGCCTCGGCCGCCACGGTCAGCGCGTGTCGTCGTGACGTCCTCGCCCCGCTACGCCGACGCGCTCGTGGTGCGCAGAACTCCGGACTGGTTCGTGGCTGCCGGCGTGTTCGGGGTGGTCGCTTACTCCGGGGTGTCGTCCTCGGTGGGGCGCGGGGGCCGGTGATTGGTGATCCACTCTTCGACGTCCTCGGCCAGCCTCACCTTCATGCCGCGTAGCTCCTGGTAGGGCCTCGGGAAGGTGGGATGCCGGGTGAGCTGCTGGAACCGCTGCCGCGAGACACCCATCCGCTGGGCGATCTCGCAGGGACCCATCAGCAGCACCGGGTCACGACTCATGTCGCCGAGCGTAGTGATTCGCTGACTTTCCGATCGGCTATTGCCAGCTGACTGAACCTCCACCGGGGACCGTGTCGGTATGTCACGGCGAGTGTCCTACCACGAGCATCTGCTTGCCACGGCGATGACGTTGGCGCGGCGGCACCGGCCGGCGTGGTCGTGGCGGCGGTGGCGGTTCGTCTGCCGGTGCGGCAACGAACTGCCCTGTCGCTACCGGCACCGCACCCGATCAACCGGCGGCACTGGCCGAGCCAGGACGGGCCGCGATGATCGAGCTACGGGCCGGGGCGCTGGTCCAGGTGACGCGGAAAGCGAGCCCGCAGTTCGTCAAGCCGATCCTGTTCCGCCTGATCCGGGTCCGCACCGAGTGGATCACGTACGACGGTTGGGCCTGGCTCGACGGCTACCAGATCGACGCCAGGGGCGACGCGGTGGCCCGCCGCTCGATCTACGTCCGACCGGCCGGACTTCAACCCGCCCCGCCCGCACCGGGACCCGCCGCACCGCCTCCTGCCCGGCGAAGTCCACCGCGCAAAGCTGATCGACAGGTATCGATTGACAGAAGTTTGTCCGATCGGGACACTCGATGAAACATAACCGTGCGTGCAAGGCCGCTCCGGGAGGACCAGATGAGGCTCGTACACCGGCGGCCCCTGCTCGCGGGAGCGCTCGCCGCCGCCACCCTGGTCGGCGTCGTCGGGGTCGCCACCGCGGCCTCCGCCGCCACCGGCTGCCGGGTGACCTACACGGTCTCCAGCCAGTGGAACGGCGGCTTCGGGGCCAACGTCGCCGTCACCAACCTCGGTGACCCGATCAACGGCTGGCAGCTCACCTGGTCGTTCACCGCCGGGCAGCAGGTCACCCAGTACTGGAACGGCACCGTCAGTCAGAACGGCGGCCGGGTCACCGTCGGCAACACCACCTGGAACGCCGCGCTCGGCACCGGGGGGAGCACGTCGTTCGGGTTCAACGGCTCGTGGAACAACGTCAGCAACCCGGCGCCGACCGACTTCGCGCTCAACGGCACCCCCTGCACCGGCAGCACGACGCCCACCACGCCCACCCCGGGCACCCCGCCCCCCACCACGCCGCCGCCCACCCCGACCACACCACCGCCGACCACCCCACCACCGAGCACCCCACCACCCACCCCGAGCACCACCCCGAGCGGCGCGGAGGCGACCATCGTGCCCGATCCGTCCTGGACCTGCGGCCGGTCCACCGGCCTCGTGCCGCCCACGCGTGGCCGGCTGGTGTTCCGGGCCGCAGCCCAACTCGGCGCGATCCGCGACGTCGGCGTCACCCAGTACGGCCACCGTCGCATCCTCGACATCCGGGGCGGCACGGTCACCGGGGACCGGATCAACGGCAGCATCCTCACCGGCGGCCTCGACCTGGAACTCACCCTCGGCACCGGCGCGACCGAGCTGGAACAGGTCGCCATCCTGCGCACCGGCGACGGCACCCCGATCTACCTGCGCACCTGCGGGGTCGCACCGGCCGGCGACTCCACCGTGCGGATCGTGCCCGACTTCGAGGCCCCGAACTCCAGCCCGTACGCCTGGTTGAACACCGGGACCTACGTCGGCACCCGGACCGTCGACACCACGACGAACACCCTGAACCTGGCCGTGTACGACGTCTCCGGGGTGTCCCCGGCCGACCCGCGCGTGCAACTGCGGGACCCGGCCGGGACGGCCAACCAGTCGTGGGACTGCCTGACCGGCAGCGGCACCCGGGGCGCGGCGGTGTTCACCGAGGCGGTCACGCTCGGGGCCAGCGTCTCGATCGGGGCCAGCAAGCGCGGCACCCGCAACATCATCCCCATCACCGGCGGCACCACCACCGGCCGGGTGGCCGGCTCGGTCCTGCCCGGTGGCGCGGACTACCAGCTCATCGGGTCGACCACCACGTTGGACGCCCGGTACGTCCTGTCCACCACCGACCGGGAGCTGATCCTGGTCCGCAACTGCGGGGCGTTCGGCCGGCTGGTGCCGACGTTCGAGGCCCGCGCCGCCGGCCCGTACGCCTTCCTCAACGCGAACACCTGGCTGAGTTCCGACCCGGGTTCCGCCCCGGGCGGCGTGAGCATCACCTTCTACGAACGCCGATGACGCTCCGGGAGGGTGCCCGCCCCTCCGCCCCGGCACCCGGCCCCGCCCACGGTCCCGGTGGGTCGGGGCCGGGGCGCGTCCGTCCGTCCGGTCAGCCGTCCAGCGCCAGCCCGGCCACCTCGTCGGCGCAGCCCCAGGACAGGGTCACCCCGGCGCCCCCGTGGCCGTACGTGTGCACCAGCCGCTGCCCCGGGGCCGGCCCGGCCTGCACCGCGACCCGGGGCCCGCCGTGCCGTGCCGGCCGCAACCCGACCCGCACCCCGAGCACGGGGGCGTCGGCCAACTCCGGCACCAGCGCCACGCACCGGGCCCGGATCGCCGCCGAGGTGGCCCGGTCGGGTCCGGTGTCCCACCGGTCCGGTTCGGCGGTGCCGCCGAGCACCACGTCGTGCCGGCGCGGGTGCACGTAGGTGATGCCGGCCGGGTTCTCCTCGTCGCGCACCGAGATGGTCAGGCCCGGGTTCGCCACCAGCACCAGCCGCCCGCGTACCGGGTGCACCGCCGGGTCGTCGGCGAGCCGGCCGGCGGCCAGTCCGGTGGCGTTGACCACCGTCGGGGCCAGCGCGAAGCCGTCGTCGAGCCGGGTCAGCCGGCCGGCCACGATCCGCCCGCCGGCCGTCGTGAACCGGTCGGCCAGCCAGTCCAGGTACGGCGACATCTCCACCGTCGGGGCGGTGAACCGCAACTGGGTCGCGTACGGCCCGGAGCCGGGGTGGGCGACCAGGTCACCGACCGCCGCCGCCCACCACGGCGGGCCGGTCCACGGGCGGCGCAGCAGCATCCGGGTCGGCCGGGCCACCACCCCGGGCACCCCGGCGTCGGCCTGCCGGCCCAGTTCCGCGTACGTCCCGGTGGCCCAGCGCAGCACCCGGGGGTCGGCGTCGGTGTGGCTGGGGTACCAGACGGCGGCGGCGACCGCCGACACGGTGTCGCCGGGCGGGTCGGCGGTCAGCAGGGTCACCCGCGCGCCGCGCTCCCGCAGCCGTACCGCCGCCGTCAGACCGATGATCCCGCCCCCGACCACCAGCACGTCCGTGTCCATCGTCGACCTCCCGGTCGGTGCCGCCCGCGGGCACGGGTGGCCGGACCTGGATCGTCTCCCCGACCGGCCCGCCGGGGCCACGACAGAAATGGCACCGGGAACCGTCGACGGACAGATATCCGACACTTATTCGGAAAGCCGATCTCCGCTGGGAAATGGGATCGCGGACGGCATTCGTCATCGGTAATGTCCAGCCGCGTCGAATTCCGCCATCCGCGGAGTCGACCGACAGCGTTGGTGTAATTCGTCGCCGGTGGCGACCGGTCCGGCGATCCGCTCGGTCTGCCCGACCCGTTCGGCGTTGCGGCCGTCGGGTCCGCCGCCCGACCGGTCCGCCGGTGGTCCGGTCCGCCGGGCCCCGGTCACGGCCGGCGACATCCGTAGTCGAGGAGCCTCCCGTGCCCGACCTGGACCCCGAGCCGCAGCCCGGACCCCGCGCGGCCCAGCCCGGCCCGCCCGCCGACCGGCAGGCCGTACCGCCGGCCGGGACACCCCTGCGCCCG
>NZ_JACGMO010000102.1:0-28560 GCF_015354745.1 Micromonospora sp. S-DT3-3-22 | reverse complement strand
TCTTCCGATCTCGGCCTGGCGCTGCTGCTGCCGTGGGTCCGGTTCGGCGCGCTGGGCGGGCTGCTGGAGACGGTGCTCGCCGCGTTCGCCGCGGCGGCGGTCGGCCTGCTGGCCGGGGCGCTGCTCGACGACCGGTTCTGGGCGCCCTTCACCGGTGACGGGCCACCCCGGTCGGCCCGCACCGTGCTGGTCGGCGGTCTGGTCGCCGGGGTGGTCCTGCTGCTGGTCGCGGCGGGCGTCGGCCACTCGGGCGTCCAGCTTCCCGCGCTGCTCTTCGTCCCGCCTGTCGGCTTCGCGCTGGGCGCGTGCCAGGTGGCGGCCCGGCGGGCCGGCCGGCCTGCCGGTGCCGCGCCGGTGCGCTGGCTGGTCGGCCTCGCGGTGTTCGGCCCGCTGGCGCTCACCGATCCGGAGGAGATCTCGATCCTGCTGGCCACCACCCGCGACGTCCCGTACTGGGTCGCGGTCGCCTCGGGCGTCGGGTTCGCCGTCGCGGTCCTGCTGGCCGTCGGGTACGGGGTGCTGCTCGCCCGGCCACGCGGGCACGCGCCGCGCCGGCTGGTCGCCGCGTCGGGCGCGGCCGTCCTGCTGCTCACCGTCGGGGTGGTCGACGTGGCCGCCGGCCAGCCCGGCCTGTACGGCGAGCGGCTGCTGGTGGTGCTCCGCGAGCAGGCCGACCTGTCCGGCATCCCCGCCGGTACGCCCGGTCGGGCCGGCCGGGACGCGCGGACCGCCGAGGTCTACCGCAGGCTCGTCGCCACTGCCGAACGCACCCAGGGCGGGCTGCGCCGGGACCTGAGCCGGCTGGGCCTTGACCCGACGCCGTACTACCTGGTCAACGCGATCGAGACCGACGGCGGGCCGGCGGTGCGGGCCTGGCTCTCCGGCCGCCCCGAGGTGGCCCGGGTGCTGGTCAGCCAGCGGCTCCGCCCGTTGCCCGCACCGGCCCCGGTCAGCCGGGGCGACCAGCCCGCACCGACCGGGCCGGAGTGGAACCTGCGGATGATCGGGGCGGACCGGGTCTGGTCGGAGCTGTCCGTCACCGGCTCCGGGGTGGTGGTCGGCAGCTCGGACTCCGGGGTCGACGGCACCCACCCGGCGCTGGCCGCCGGCTTCCGGGGCGGCGACGACTCCTGGTACGACCCGTGGAACCACACCCGATCCCCCGCCGACTCCGGCGGCCACGGCACCCACACCGCGGGTAGCGCCGTGGGGCGGGACGGCATCGGGGTGGCTCCCGGCGCGCAGTGGGTGGGCTGCGTCAACCTCGATCGCAACCTGGGCAGTCCGGCGCACTACCTGGACTGTCTCCAGTTCATGCTGGCCCCGTTCCCGGCCGGCGGTGACCCGTTCACCGACGGACGCCCGGCGCGGGCCCCGGACGTGCTGACCAACTCGTGGGGGTGCCCACCGGTGGAGGGCTGTGATCCGGGGGCGTTGCGTCCGGCGACCGCCGCCCTGGAGGCGGCGGGCATCCTGGTGGTGGCCGCCGCCGGGAACACCGGCCCGGACTGCGGGTCGATCGTCGACCCGCCGGCCCCGTACGCGGACGTGCTCACGGTCGGGGCGGTGAACCGGGACCGGGTGGTCGCCGAGTTCTCCAGCCGGGGTCCCGTCGCGGGCGGGGTGGTCAAGCCGGATCTGGTCGCCCCGGGGGAGGGGATCAGGTCCGCGATGCCCGGCGGCGGTTACGCCACGCTGGACGGCACCTCGATGGCCACCCCGCAGGTGGCGGGCGTGGTGGCGCTGATGTGGTCGGCGAATCCGGCGCTGGTCGGCGACCTGGCGCGGACCCGGAGCATCCTGCGGGACACCGCGCAACCGGCCGGCCCCGCCGACCTCAGTTGCGGCCCGGTGACGGCGTCGAGCGGGGCCGGGCTGGTCGACGCGTACGCGGCGGTGCGGGCCGCCCGCCGCTGACCGGCCCCTGCCGCCGGGATGGGCCGGCCGGTCCCGGCTGGGTACGGGCTACGGACACGGAACGGGGCGGACCGCTCGCGCGGCCCGCCCCGTTCGGCGTTGGAGCTGGACTCAGAAGTCCATGTCCCCGCCACCCGGGCCAGCCGGGGCGGCCGGGGTCTTCTCCGGCTTGTCCGCCACGACGGCCTCGGTGGTGAGGAAGAGCGCCGCGATCGACGAGGCGTTCTGCAGCGCCGACCGGGTCACCTTGGCCGGGTCGATGATGCCCGCGGCCAGCAGGTCGACGTACTCACCGCTGGCGGCGTTGAGGCCGTGCCCGGCGTCCAGGTTGCGGACGCGCTCGACGACCACGCCACCCTCCAGGCCGGCGTTGACGGCGATCTGCCGCAGCGGGGCGTCCAGCGCGATCTTGACGATCTGCGCGCCGGTCGCCTCGTCGCCGGTGAGGTCCAGCTTGTCGAAGGCGGTCTTGCCGGCCTGCACCAGCGCGACGCCACCACCCGGGACGATGCCCTCCTCGACGGCGGCCTTCGCGTTGCGGACGGCGTCCTCGATGCGGTGCTTGCGCTCCTTCAGCTCGACCTCGGTGGCCGCGCCGACCTTGATCACCGCGACGCCACCGGCCAGCTTGGCCAGCCGCTCCTGCAGCTTCTCGCGGTCGTAGTCGGAGTCGCTCTTGTCGATCTCGGCCCGGATCTGGTTGACCCGGCCCTGGATCTGGTCGGCGTCGCCGGCACCGTCGACGATGGTGGTCTCGTCCTTGGTCACCACGACCTTGCGGGCGCGGCCCAGCATGTCGAGGCCGACGGCGTCGAGCTTGAGGCCGACCTCCTCGCTGATGACCTGACCACCGGTGAGGATGGCGATGTCGGCGAGCATGGCCTTGCGGCGGTCACCGAAGCCCGGCGCCTTGACGGCGACCGACTTGAAGGTGCCCCGGACCTTGTTGACGACCAGGGTCGCCAGGGCCTCGCCCTCGATGTCCTCGGCGATGATCAGCAGCGGCTTGCCCGACTGCATGACCTTCTCCAGGATCGGGAGCAGGTCCTTCACCGAGGAGATCTTGCTGTTGACGATCAGGAGGTACGGGTCGTCGAAGACGGCCTCCATACGCTCCGGGTCGGTCATGAAGTACGCGGAGATGTAGCCCTTGTCGAAGCGCATACCCTCGGTGAGCTCCAGCTCCAGCCCGAAGGTGTTGCTCTCCTCGACGGTGATGACGCCTTCCTTGCCGACCTTGTCCATCGCCTCGGCGATGATCTCGCCGACGGTGCTGTCACCGGCGGAGATGGAGGCGGTGGAGGCGATCTGCTCCTTGGTCTCGACGTCCTTGGCGAGCTTGGACAGCTCCTCCGAGACGCTGGCCACGGCGGCCTCGATGCCCCGCTTCAGGGCCATCGGGTTGGCACCGGCGGCCACGTTGCGCAGACCCTCGCGCACCAGGGCCTGGGCCAGGACGGTCGCCGTCGTCGTGCCGTCACCGGCGACGTCGTCGGTCTTCTTGGCGACCTCCTTGACCAGCTCGGCGCCGATCTTCTCGTACGGGTCCTCGAGCTCGATCTCCTTGGCGATGCTCACACCATCGTTGGTGATGGTGGGGGCACCCCACTTCTTCTCGAGCACCACGTTGCGGCCCTTGGGGCCGAGGGTCACCTTCACGGCGTCGGCGAGCTGGTTCATGCCCCGCTCGAGGCCGCGGCGAGCCTCTTCGTCGAACGCGATCATCTTGGCCATACGGCGTTGTCCTCCTGGACACTCACGGGCCACCCGGGTGTTGTGCCCCGGACGGGCCGCCTGGTGTACGCACCTTGGGGACGTCGCCACCTGGCGACGACGACGTCCTCCTCGGTCGGGCCGGACAGCCCGCGACGACCGGCCATGTGCCACCCCGACGCCATCGAGACGCCGGTGTGACCGTGGCCCTACCGCCCCGACCATTGGCACTCATCGTATGCGAGTGCCAATGACTTGTTTAGCACTCTCCCCTGCCGAGTGCAAGCACGATGGGGCCGGTCAGCCGAGTTCCGCCATCAGTCGTGTGACGTTCACCGGCCCCTCCTGCGCCCGCTGCTCGGCGTACGTCACGACGAGTCCGACCAACTGCATGAGGTAGGCGGGGAGCACGAGCACCGCGCTGACCAGGATCACCGCCACCGCGCCCACGGCGGTGCCCGGCGCGGTGAACGGGTCGGTGCCGAACGGCAGGGTGCCGACCGACTCCACCACCCCGCCGAGCACGCTGCCGAGGAGCACCGCCAGGGCGACCAGCGCCACCCGGCCGAGCACCATGCCCAGCCGGTCGTGGAACATCCGGAACGAGCGGCCGATCGGGTTCTGCCCCTCGAACAGGTAGACCGGGCCGGCCAGGGCGAGGGCGAAGGCCAGGTAGATGCCGGGCAGCAGGCAGAGGCAGAACCCGACGCCGACGAGCACGCCCAGCACCAGCATCCAGCCCCACAGGCCGAGGCAGCGGCGCGCGCCGTAGCGCAGCGCGCCGGGCAGGTCGGCCGGTTGGCCGGCGGCCTGCCGGGTGACCACCCAGGTCCCACCGGCCCAGCCGATGCCCTGCACCACCCCGAACGCCAGCGCGACCAGGAACACCGAGACGCCGTAGATCACCAGGTCGCTGAGGTAGCCCTCGGGCAGCGATCCGTCGGCGGGCAGCACGGTGGCGTCGGGCCCCATGCCGAGCGAGAGCAGGGACACCGCCACCGCCGGCACGACCTGGGTGAGCAGCAGCAACGGCAGCAGGGGCCGCCAGCTACGCCGTACCGCGCCGGTGCACCGGCCGAACCACCCCTCCAGGCCGGCGTACGGGGGGTTGACCAGCGGGTCCTCGGGACCCCACGGGCCGGCGTACGGGCCGACCCCGGGCGGGAGGCTGCCGGCGGTCGGGTGGCCCCAGCCCGGCGGCCAGGCCCCGGGCTGACCCCAGCCGGGTTGCCCGGCCGGCGTGCCCCAGCCGGGTTGCCCGGAGGGCGTGCCCCACGGCTGCTGGCCGGACGGCGTGCCCCAGGGCGGTTGCCCCCACGGGCCGCCCGGGGACCCGGCAGTGGGGTCGGGCGGACCCGAAGGCGACTGGTCGGACATGAACCCTCCTCAGCGGGGACGCCTGGACGGTTCACGATCTTTCCCGGCACCGGTCTCCGCCGCCAGCCGTCACGCGGACGCACCCGACGGGTGGGAACCCGCCCCGGCCACCGGGGCGGCCCGGGGTGGGGACCCGGCGCGCCCCGTCACCGGGGACGGGACGGGACCGGCGAGGAGGTCAGGCGATGACGCGGACCCGTTCGGCCTGCGGGCCCTTCTGGCCCTGGGCGATCTCGAACTCCACCCGCTGACCGTCGTCGAGCGCCTTGTAGCCGTCCATTTCGATGGCGGAGAAGTGGACGAAGACGTCCTGCCCGCCATCGACGGCGATGAAGCCGTAGCCCTTTTCGGAGTTGAACCACTTGACGGTGCCCTGTGCCACGGTGCACTTCCTCACTCTGCGCGGCGTTCCCCAACTCCGGATTGCCGGCGGGCCGACAGCGGAGAGCCACCGTTCCGGCGGTCGGTGAGGGCCGCTGAATCGGTGACCGAAATCGCACGCTACACGAGGAGTGACGACAGCGCACGACCACAAATAGGGTCAAATCAGACGGGTATCGACCCGGTCACCCATCGGTGAACGTCGCTGCGGTATGCATGCCCCCATGACCTCTGCCCCGGCCCCACCGGCGACCCGCACGGCCCCCGTGCACCGGGTGCGTCCGCAGGACGCGGCCCGGATGCGGGCGCTGCGGCTGGAGATGCTCGCGGACGCGCCGCTGGCCTTCCTGGAGACCGTCGCCGAGGCCGCCGCCCGGCCGCACGCCGACTACGCGGCCCGGATCGCGTACGTGTCCCAGGGCTGCCACACCGCCCAGTTCGTGGCCGACCCCGGCGGCCGGCTGGTCGGGCACGCGGGCGGCACCGTCTCCCCCGACGAGCCGGACCTGACCGTGGTCTACGCGGTCTACGTGACCCCCTCGTGGCGGGGCAGCGGCCTGCTCGGCGCGCTGATCGACGCGGTCGCCGCCTGGTCGCGCGCCTGCGGCCGGCCGCAGCTCATGCTGGAGGTGGTGGTCGGCAACGACCGGGCCTGCCGGGCCTACCACCGACTGGGCTTCACCGACACCGGGGTACGCGTCCCGCACCCCAAGATCCCCGCCCTCAACGAACTCCAGATGCGCCGCCCCGCCTGACCCCCTCCTCCCACCGCCCCTCCCCGCCCACACCCCGCCGCCCACCCGGTGCCCGCCCCGCCGCCCCGCCGCCCGCCCAGCCCCGGTGATCAAGAGGTTCAGGTCACCCCGGGGGTCCGGATCTGACGCAAACCTCTTGATCACCGGGGCGAGAGACGGGCGGGGGGAGGGCGGGGGGCGAGAGCCGGGGGCGGGGAGGGGTTAGGCGGGGCGGCGGGACTGGACGATGCGGAAGCGGTTGGCCACGTAGGCGCCGTCGGTCAGGGCGGCGTTGGCGGCCGGGTTCGCGCCGCTGCCGTGGAAGTCCGAGAAGGCGGCGGACTGGTTCACGAAGACCCCGCCGGTCAGGTTGGCCGACAGGTGCACCCCGGCGTCGATCGCGGCGGCCTCGGCGGCGTCCAGCACCGCCTCGTCGGTGGAGTAGACGGCGGCGGTCAGCGCGCCGCACTCCCCCACGGTGGACCGGAGGATCTCCAGGCCGTGCGCGGTCGAGTCGGTGGCGATGACGAACGAGATCGGCCCGAACCACTCCCGGCCGTAGACCTCGGTGTCGGTGGCGGCGAGCTTGACGATGGTCGGCGTCCGGACCACCGCGTCGGGCAGCGCCGGGTGCGTGACGGTACGCGACTCCAGCACCGCCTCACCGACCTTGGTGACCTCGTCGAGGCGTTCCAGCACCCCGTCGTTGACGATCGCCCCGGTCAACTCGACGCCCCGGGCCGGGTCGGCGGTGAGCTTGCCGACGGCGGCGGCGATGCCGGCGGCCACCTCGTCGAAGCTCTTGTGCCCCTGGTCGGTGTCGATGCCGGCGGCGGGGATCAGGATGTTCTGCGAGGTGGTGCACATCTGCCCGCTGTAGAGGGTCAGCGTGAAGCCGAGGTTGCGGCACATCCCGGCGAAGTCGTCGGTGGAGTCGATCACGACGGTGTTCAGGCCGGCCTTCTCGGTGTAGACCGTGGCCTGCCGGGCGTTGGCCTCCAACCAGTCGCCGTACCCGGTGGAGCCGGTGAAGTCGACGATCTTCACGGCGGGGTGCAGGGCCAGGGTCGAGGCCAGCTTCTCGCCGGGGGCCTCGGGGGCGAGCAGCACCAGGTCGGGGGCGAAGCCGGCCTCGGCGAGCACCTCCCGGGCGTACTTCACGGTGATCGCCAGCGGCAGCACCGCGCGGGGGTGCGGCTTGACCACCACCGGGTTGCCGGTGACCAGCGAGGCGAACAGTCCGGGGTACGAGTTCCAGGTCGGGAAGGTGTTGCAGCCGATGACCAGGGCCACCCCGCGCGGCACCACGTGGAACGTCTTGGTCATCCGCAGCGGGTCGCCCTTGCCGGCGGCCTTCTCCCAGCCGGCGGTCCCGGGGTGGCGGGTCATCTCCGCGTACGCGTAGGCGACCGCCTCCAGGGCCCGGTCCAGCGCGTGCGCGCCACCGGCCTGGAACGCCATCACGAACGCCTGCCCGCTGGTGAACTGCACCGCGTTGGCCAGCTCGAAGATGTGCTTGTGCAGCCGGGCCAGGATCTCCAGGCACACCCCCGCCCGGGTCTGCGGGCCGGCGTCGCGCCAGGCCGGCAGGGCGGCGGAGGCGGCGGCGACCACCTCGTCCGCGCCCGGGTGCGGGTAGCGCACGTCCAGGGCCACCCCGAACGGGCTCGTCTCGGTGGCGACCCGGTCGCCCGCGCCGGGCTGGTCGAGCGGGAAGTCACCACCGAGGTACGCCTCGAAGGCGGCCTTGCCGTCGGCGGCGGCGGTCTCGCCGTACACCCGGGGGCTGGGCGATTCGGGATACGCGGACCAGTACCCCCGCTCGGTGATCGCGGTCAGCGCCCGGTGGAGGGTGTCGGCGTGCCTGTCGTACAGCGGGTGCGGGGTCTCCGTCATGCCCGCCATCATGCAACAGATGGCGGCCAGATCAGTAGGGGCGTGTCACAGATCAGATGGTCGACTGCCACTCCGTGGACCCGGCCACCGGCCGGAAGCCGAGCTGCTCGTTGATCGCGATCATGTGGCTGTTCGCCGCCGCGTTGTAGGTGTCGACCGCGCTCAGCTCCGGCTCGTACGCCAGGGTGTGTTCGAGGTTCTCGGCCTTGCAGAGCAGGCCGAGCCGGTGCCCCCGGTGGGCCGGGTCGACGATGGTGATCTGCTGCCAGGCGTGCCGGGTGGTGTTCGCGGCCAGGCTGAGCACGCTCCACCCGACCAGCCGGCCGGACGCCCCGTGCACGGCGGCGACGCTGTACCGGCGGACGCCCCGCGCGTCCAGCGCCCGCTCCATACCCTGGAGACGCTCGGCGTCCATCCGCTCGGGTTCCCACTCCAGGTCACCCAGGGGCGCGTCGGCCAGCAGCCGACCCTCCAGGTAGGCGAGGTCGGCGAGGTGTTCCGGCGGCGGGTGGCCGTGCCAGCGGACCGTGCGGTAGCCGGCGGCGGCCGACCGCGCCCCGGCCCGCAGCGCCGCCAGCCGGTCCCGGTCGAGCGCGGTGACGTCGAGCCGGCGACGGACGTCGACGAGCGCCGGCCGCGCGCCGAGCGCCGCCGCGAAGGCGGCCCCGGGGAACTCCCGCCCCACCCCCACCGGTGTCGCCCCGGCCGGCTCGTCCGGCAGCGGGGTCACGGCGGAGCCGACCACCCGCTTGCAGCCGGACTCCCGGAGCAGCCGCCGGGCGTGGGCGAACAACGCCCGTCCCACCCCGCGCCGCCGGTACGCCGGGTCCACCGCCAGCTCGATGCTGGCGTTCTCGGTGTTGTCCAGCAGGTGCAGGTTGACCCGGACCCAACCGACGGGCACCCCGTCGAGCCGGGCCACCGACCACCGGGTGTCGATGCCGGGCATCGGGTGCCACAGCGGTGCCTCGAACCGTCGCCGGCACAGCGGCGGCAGGTCGGGGGATTCCGTCGCCTCGACCGCGGCGGCGATCCGGTAGGCCGCGTCGAGGGTGGGCTGATCGGTCCGGTCGATCGTCGCGATGTCCAGGGCCACGCCGCGAGTCTTTCCCGTGCACGACATCGGGGGCCAGCGGATTTCCGCTGGCCCCCGATTCACGTTGGTCGGGAGGGACGTTCGCACAACGCCTCCGGCGTTGGGTCGTAAGAACTTGAAAAGTCTCCGGCGAAAGCCCTCCCGCACGGAGCATCTTCCGCCGCCCGGTTCCTGCCGTCAAGTCCTTCCCGGTGGGTTTTCACCACTCACCGCGAAAACCCGGTCACCCAGAGATCCACTCGGACCGCCCTGCGCCACGATCGACACAACGGGGCCGAAGAGGCGGTGTCCCGACGCGCAGACACCGCAACGCGCGCCCCGGTGAGTCGATCATCGGGGCGGTGGCGGGGAACGACGCGCGGCGGGCAGCGGGTGGCGCGCAGGAGGGGTCAGGAGAGGAGGCCGGCGTCGCGGGCGGCGCGCAGGGACGGCTTGATCCGGTGGGTGGGGCCGACCTGGCCGGCGACCGCGTCGATGGTCTTCAGGCCCTCGCCGGTGTTGAAGACGACCGTCTCGGCGGTCGGGTCGAGCCGGCCGGACTCGACCAGCTTGCGCAGCACCGCCACGGTCACCCCGCCGGCCGTCTCGGCGAAGACGCCGGTGGTACGGGCCAGCAGCCGGATGCCGGCGCGGATCTCGTCGTCGTCGACGTACTCCATCCAGCCGCCGGTACGCCGCACGGCCTCCAGGGCGTACAGGCCGGCGGCGGGGTCGCCGATGTTGAGGGACTTGGCGATGCCGGTCGGCCGGACCGGGGTGATGGTGTCGGTGTCGGCGTGCAGGGCGGCGGCGATCGGGTTGCAACCGGCCGACTGGGCGCCGAACACCGTCCAGCCGCCGGCCGGGGCCTCGACCAGGCCGATCTCGACCAGCTCGGTGAACGCCTTGTCGATCTTGGTGAGCAGTTCGCCGGAGGCCATCGGGATGACCACCTGGGCCGGGATCCGCCAGCCGAGCTGCTCGGCCACCTCGTACCCGAGGGTCTTGGAGCCCTCGGCGTAGTAGGGCCGGACGTTGACGTTGACGAAGGCGGTGTCCTCGAACTCGTCGGTCTCCACCAGCTCGCCGCAGAGCCGGTTCACGTCGTCGTACGAGCCGTCGATGGCGACCAGGTCGCCGCCGTAGACGGCGGTGGTGATCACCTTGCCCTGCTCCAGGTCGCCCGGGATGAAGACCACCGAGGGCGCGCCGGCACGGGCCGCGTGGGCGGCCACCGAGTTGGCCAGGTTGCCGGTCGAGGCGCAGGCGAACCGCTGGAAGCCGAGCGCCTTCGCGGCGGTGAGCGCCACCGAGACCACCCGGTCCTTGAACGAGTGGGTCGGGTTGGCGCTGTCGTCCTTGACCCACAGCGGCGCGCTGATGCCCAGCTCGGCGGCGAGGTTGGGCGCCGCCACCAGCGGGGTCAGCCCCGGGTCGAGGGTGACCCGGGTGGCCGGGTCCTGGCCGGCGGGCAGGAGGGCGGCGTACCGCCAGATGTTCTGCGGGCCGGCCTCGATCTGCTCCCGGGTGACGCGCGCCAGCACGGCGGCGTCGTAGTCGACCTCCAGCGGGCCGAAACACTCGTAACAGGCGTGCTGCGCGGCGAGCGGGTAGCGCGCGGAGCAGGCGCGGCAGACCAGGGCGCGGGCGGGGCTGGCGGCGGTGTCGATACCGGGGGCGGCGAGCGTCGACGTCATGTCGATTCCTCTCATCTTTCCCCGCATCGCACCCTGCGGCGGGGACGGAATTGGCACCTGCCCCGCCGGAAGCTCAGCGATGAGCGCGGGGTGGTTGCCGGGGCGTCGTCGGGCCGTATCCCTCAGCCCCTCTGGATGAGGTATGCAGTTGTGAGGCCGAGTCTAGGCAGCTTCGCGGCCATCGCCCAGCCGGCTTCCCACGGTGTGAGCCATCCCGCTGCCGGGCACCGGCCGGGCACCCCGGCCGGCACCGATGTTTCGGGGAAGTTACCAGCTCAACACGCCCGTACGCACCGGGCGGAGAAAGCCGTACGCCGGCCCCCCGGTCGGCCCCTGACCGCGCTCCGACAGGCCGGCCCGGGCCGGCCATGGAGCCGATGACCGGTATTGCCATCGATCAGTACGGTGCGGGTCACCTGATGTCGAGAGAGGACCCCCCGGCCATGCGACGGATCCCGTTGAGCCTCACCAGCCTCGCCCTGGTCTGCCTGCTCACCGCGTGCGGGGGTGAGCAGGGCACGACGGACGGGGCGGCGCCCACGGTCGGCCCGTCCACCGGGCCCTCCACCGCCTCGGTGCTGAACGCGGCCACGCCCGAGCCGACGCCCACCAGCGCCGAGCCGACCCCGCAGAAGAAGATCGCCCCCAGCACCGCCCCGGCGGCCACCACCACCGCCCCGGCACCGGTGGTCAAGGCCCCGCTGACCTGTGCCCATCTGGCGGGCGCGAAGCTCGGCAGCAGCAAGACGCCCTACAACGGCTACCCGGACTACCTGCCACTGACCGAGGGGCAGTGGTCGGGCGAGGACGGCGCGACCGTGACGCTCCAGAAGCCCTGCGGCATCGGCGACCTCGACGGCGACGGCGCGGACGACGCGGTCGGCGTGGTCTCGCTCAACTCCGGGGGCAGTGGCACCTTCTACACCGTCGCGGTGTGGCGCAACAACGGCGGTATGCCGGTGTTCCGGGCGTTGTCCGACCTCGGCGACCGGACCCCGGTCGTGTCGGTCAGCGTGGCCGGGCGGCGGGCCACCGTGGTCTGGTTGACCCGCAGCCCCAGCCGGGGCATGGCCGAGCTGGACATCAAGCGCACGTCGGTCTACAAGCTCTCCGGCAGCACGCTCACCGAGGTGAGCCACACCGACGCCCCCTACAACCCCTGACCGGGCGCGTCGCCGGGGCCGCCTCGTCGAGGCTCCGGCGACGCGGGTCAGTGCGTCAGACCGGCACCGAGCTGGGCTCGGACACCGGGGCCGCCGGGGCGTCGGAACGCCGGCGGGTGAGCAGCGTGTCGAGCGCCCAGGAACCCGGGCCGAGCACCGCGATCAGCAGGAACGACCAGCAGAACAGCGCGGACAGCTCCCCGCCGTTGCGCAGCGGCAGCAGGCCCTCCGGCTGGTGCACCACGAAGTAGGCGTACGCCATCGAGCCGGACGCGAGCAGCGCCGCGGGCCGGGTGAAGAGGCCGGCCAGCACCAGCGCGCCGCAGACCAGCTGGATCAGCGCGGCCCACCAGCCCGGCCAGGTGCCGACCGGGACAGCCTTGCCGGTCATCGGGTTGCCGCCGAACAACCCGAAGACCGACGACAGGCCGTGCAGCGTGAACAGCAGGCCGATGACGATGCGGTACAGGGACAGGGTCGGCCCGCCGAGCCGAGAGACGTTCATGGGAACCTCCATGGAAGGGATTACGTCCCACCATGATGAGGCATCGAAGAAGTTAAATCGATAAATTCTTTGTTACTGGGAAGATCCCGTTGCGAGACAATACCCCACCCCTCGCGGCCCGGGTCGCCCGCCCGTCGCGCCGACGCCGATCCGGCCGGCGACATCCGACGCGCGCCCGGCATCCACCCGCCGCCGCACCCGCACCGACCGACCCCCCGGGCCGGCCGGCACGGCAACGGAACGTAATGATTGTTAACTATGAATGAACTGTCATCAAATTCATACGCCATGTTTATGGTAAATGAATATGCGCACAATTCGCGTGGCCTCCGGCGGTTGCGTCGCCGCACCGCAGTCCGGCCCGACCGCCACACCCCCGGCGACGCGGACGGCGCAACTCCCCGACCCCCGCACCGAGCGGCACCGCCACACCACTGCCGCCCGACGTGCACGTCCGCTGAGCGCGCCGGCAGGCGTGGAGCCCCGCCACCCGCCCCGGCGGCAGCCGACGCCCACGACCGTCCGCCCCGGTCCGCGCGCCGGCTTCGGACGACAGCAACCGGTTGGCGCGGTATTTCCGGGAAACCCCGAAAGCCGGACCCATCAGCAATTTTCGCGGCACCCGCGCCGCGCGCCCGGCGTCCCGTCCGGGCAGCCGCCCACCGCCCCGGTCCACCCACCGGGCAGTTCAAGAATCCTTAACAACCTGCATCGCGGTAATGACCGCCGTAATACGTTAATCTCGTCACCACGTTACGCCCGGAACTGCTGAACCACCCCCGGACTCATCAGCAACCGCACCGCACCCCGACCGGCCCGTGATTCTCGTGCCGGCAATTTTCCATTCCCACCGGACGATGCAACACGGTCGGCCGGCGCGGCAATTCCGTGCGTCACGTCGATTATCCATCCCCCCTGGTCGAGAGCGGTCCAGCCGCTCCCCGTCCCCGCTGACGCCACCTCGACCGGTATTCACGGAAAGGACCACCGTGCGACGTCGACCACCCCTGCCGTCACGACTGCTACCCGCATTCGGCATCCTGATTCTGCTACCCCTTCTCGCCACCCCGGCCAGCGCCGACACCCGGCCCGAATCGGTACGGCTGCTCGCCAAGGCCGCCGCCGACGAGTGTTTCGCCGGGGTCGGCGTCGACTATCCCCCCGGACCGCCCTGCGCCGAGGGACGACCCAAGGTCAACCAGTCGTACGTCTGGGGGCTCGCCCAGGCCGGCCGGCGGCTCTGGTTCGGCACCGGGGCCAACGTGCTCTGCCTCAAGCCCGAGGGCTACCAGGTCCGCGAGCCGATCCTCAACGACGACTACGTCTGCGAGTTCGGCCAGAGCCAGCCGGCCCGGGGCAACCCCAGCCTGCCGGCCACCCTCGGTGACCACCGCACCCCCGAGGTCTTCACCTACGACCTGGCCACCGAACGGCTCACCGAACGCACCGCCGACATCACGTCCGCCTCCCCGACCGACGCGAACCTGCTCAGGACGACCGCCGGGCTGCGCAGCGCCGCCGCCCACCAGGGAGTCGTGCTGCTCGGCGGGCCGAGCGTGGTCGGCGGGGTGAACGTGTTCGCCTTCGACACCGTCACCGGCCGGTACCTCGGCTCGACCAACCTCTCCGCGTACGAGAACATCCGGCACTGGGTGGTGGCCGGCGGCGTGCTCTACGCCGGGGTCGGACTGGGCGCCAACGGCGGCGAGGCGGGCAAGGTGCTGCGCTGGACCGGCGACCGCACCACCCCGTTCGCGTTCACCGAGGTCGCCGACCTGCCCACCCAGGTCGCCGACCTCACCGAACACCAGGGCCGGCTCTACGTCTCCACCTGGCCCAAGGCGATCGTCGACGGCTCGGCGGCCGGGCGCGCCGCAGCCGGCGGCCTCCCGGCGGCGTACCCGGCCGGCCCGTCGTACGCCGACGTCGGCGAGCAGGCACCCCGCGCCGGCGGCGTCCCGGCGGCGCGCGCCGACGCCGGTGACGGCACCGACCCGGCCGACCTGGCCGGGATCTGGATGAGCCCGCCGCTGGCGGCCGGCGCGCCCGGACTGAACCCGGAGGACGCCGGCAGTTGGGCGCAGATCTGGTCGGCCGCCGACTACGAGCCGGACCCGGTGGTCCGCCGGGCGTACGCCCTCGGTGGGCTCGCCTCCTTCGGCGGCCGGCTCTACTGGGGCACCATGCACGTGCCGTTGCAGGCGACCGCCCTGCACGTGTCGGTGTACCCGCCGCGCAGCCCGGCACAGCTCCAGGCCACCGTGCAGAACACCCAGCGGGCGTTCGCCGTCTTCCGAGGCCAGGACCTCGGCGGTACGCGCGAACGGGTCGAGACCCTCTACGGCGAGTCGACGTTGCCGGCGTACGACCCGGCCGCGAACAACGGCGGCGGGGCGTGGGCCCCGGCACCCACCGGGTCGACCCCGGTCTACGGCGGTTCCGGCTTCGGCGACCCGTTCAACCTGTACGCCTGGAAGATGGCGGTGGCCGGCGGCCGGCTCTACGTCGGCACCATGGACTTCGCCTACATCTCGCTGGACGGTGAGCTGCCCACGCCCCCGGCCGGCACGGCGACCAGCCCGCCGACCTTCGGGGCGGACCTGTGGTCGTTCGACGCGCCCGGCCGGCCGGCCCGCGCGGTCGACACCGGCGGCTTCGGCAACCCGCTCAACCAGGGCGTCCGCACCATGGTGGTGGACGGTTCCACGCTCTACCTCGGGATGGCGAACCCGATGAACCTGCGTACCGACCCGACGCCCGGCGTGCCGAAGGGCGGCTGGGAGCTGATCCGGGTGAGCCGACGCTGACCCGGGCCGGCTGATCGTGGCCCGGCGGACGGTACGGTCCCCACCGTCCGCCGGGCCACCCGACGCGGCCCGACCCGCCCGTCCGGGGCGTCCGGCGGGCGGGTCGGGGCGGTCACGGGGTGGCGAGGGCCTCGGTGGGGGCGAGCCGGCTGGCCCGGATCGCCGGGTAGAGCCCGGCCAGCGCGCCGATGCCGATGGTCGCCCCGATGCCGCCGGCCACCACCCAGAGCGGCACCACCGTCGGCCAGCTCTGTGAGCTGGCGTAGCCGGCGGTGACCAGGCCGCCGAGCAGCACCCCACCCAGCCCGCCCAGGGCGGACAGCAGCAGCGACTCGGCGAGGAACTGGGTGCGGATCTGCCCCCGGGTGGCGCCCAACGACCGCCGCAGCCCGATCTCGGCCCGCCGCTCGATCACCGAGATGACCATGGTGTTGGCCACCCCGACCCCGCCGACCAGCAACGCCACCGCGCCCAGGCCGAGCAGCAGGCCGGTGAACGCCTCGTCGGTGGCCTGCCGGGCGGCGAGCGCGTCCGACGGCCGGGACACCTGGATCTCGTTGGACTGTTCCGGGTTGGCCGTCGCCGCCAGCACCGCCCGGACGGCCTCGACGTGCTGCTCGGCCGAGCGGGTGTAGATCCGGGTCGGGTGCCCGTCCAGGCCCAGGTAGGTGGTCGCCGCCGACCAGCCGACCAGCGCCGACGAGTCGAGTTCCGGCGCGAGCGGGACCGGTTGCAGGATGCCGATCACGGTGAACCACCGCCCGTCCAGGTAGACCTGGATGTCCGGCCCGGCCGCGCCGAGCCCGAGCCGCTCGGCGGCCACCGACCCGAGGACCGTGGCCGGATACCGCGCGGTGGCCTCGTTGAGCCACGTCCCGCTGGCCAGCGCACCGCCGACGGTGTCGAGCAGGTCCAGCTCCACCGCCTGGGTGCCGAGGCCACCGGTCTGCGCCGCCGGAATCCGGTCCGACCGGTAGACCGGCATGTCGGCGAGCTGGGCGGTGGCCGACACCTGGCGTACCGGGCCGATCCGGCTGATCATGCCGACCGCCTCGACCGGCAGTTGGGCGTCCGCGCCGAACAGGGTGCTGCCCGGCGCGACGGTGAGCAGGTTGGTGCCGAGGGCGGCCAGCGTCCGGTCCAGGTCGGCCCGGGACGACGAGGAGATGCCGACCACGCTGATCATCGCCGCGATGCCGATGGCGATGCCCAGGGCGGACAGGAACGCCCGCAACGGCCGGGTCCGCAGCCCCACTCCGCCGACCCGCAGCACGTCCCGTGGGCTCAGCCGGGCCGGCCGCAGCCGCTCCGGCCGCTCGGCACCGGTCCGCGGCGTCCCGGTGGTCGACCGTACCGGTGTCGTGGTCATCGTGGTACCCCCTCGGTCGGCGCGGCGGAGTCCGCCACGATCAGCCCGTCGCGCATCTGCACCTGCCGGGGCAGGCTCGCCGCGATCTCGCGGTCGTGGGTGATCACCACGATGGTGGTGCCGGCCGCGTGCAGCTCGTGCAGCAGCTCCATCACCCCGGCGCCGGAGCTGGAGTCGAGGTTGCCGGTCGGCTCGTCGGCCAGCAGCAGCGGCGGTTCGCCGACCACCGCCCGGGCGATCGCCGCCCGCTGCCGCTCGCCGCCGGAGAGCTGGTGCGGCCGGTGGTCCAGCCGGTGCCCCAGGCCGACCCGTCGCAGCGCCGCCTCCGCCCGCCGCCGCCGCTCCCGCCGGGGCACCCCGGCATAGAGCAGGCCGTCCGCCACGTTCTCCACCAGGGGTACGCCGGCAGCCAGGTGGAACTGCTGGAACACGAAGCCGATCCGGCTGGCCCGCAACGCGGACAGCTCCCGGTCGGACAACCGGGCGGCGTCGTACCCGTCGATGTGGACCGCGCCCGACGTGGGCCGGTCCAGCGTGCCGATCACGTTGAGCATGGTGGACTTCCCCGATCCGGACGGGCCGACGATGGCCACCAGGGCACCCCGGTCGACGGTCATCGAGACCCCGCCGAGGGCGGCGACCGTGTCGCCGTAGCGTTTCGTCACGTCGCGCAGCTCGACCACGGGGTGGGCGACCCCTGCCGGTTCAGTCACCGGGCATCCCCACGGTCAGCCCCTCGGTGACCGCCCCGCCGGAGACCTCCACCCGGCCGTCGGCGAACAGGCCGGTACGCACCGCCACGATCCGGGTGCCGCCCTCCTCGACCACCTCCAGCCCGTAGCCGCCCTCGGCGAGGGTGAGCAGCGCCGCCACCGGGACGGTGAGCACGTCGGCGCGTTCCGAGGCGACGAGGCCGACGTCGACCGCCGCCTTGTCGTAGCCGGCCAGGGCCTTGGCGTCGTTCCCGGTGATGGTCACCTCGATCTTGGTGTCGGTCTCCGCGTCCTTGCCGGTGGTCGCCGCCGAGGTCTGCACCACCGTCTCGACCGTGTCGACCCGGCCGGTGCTGCGGGTGCCGTCGGGCAGCGTGATGGTCACCTCCGCGCCCTTGCGGGCCAGCCGCTGGTCCTCGACGTCGAGGGTGCAGGTGACCAGCCGGGCCGTGCCGGTGGTCGAGAGGACCACCTTGCCCGCGCCGACGGTGTCGCCCACCTCCACGCCGTGGCTCTCCACCCGGACCTCGCCGGGGGCGTAGACGATCCGGGCCGGCTCGACCTGGCCGGTCTCGGGCAGGCCAAGGTCCTCCTGCCAGTCCCGGACCGCGTCGGCGGTCGCCGAGGTGAAGTCCTCGTCGACGGTGAAGCCGGTGTGCCCGAGCGCGGCGAGGTTCTGCTCGAACTGCTTGACGTCGGTGCCGCTGACTCCGGAGCGCAGCATCCGGTACGCCGGCAGGCCGCCGTAGAGCAGCACCACCGGTTCGTCGTCGATCCGGTAGAGCGCCTTGCCCCGCTTGACCGTCGCGCCGCCCTCGGCGAGCCAGGTGACCGTCCCGCCCAGTCGGCTGTCCCGGGCGCGCGGGGTGCCGTACCCCAGTTCGCCGTTCTTGGTCTCCCGGTCGACCAGGTTCTGCCGGGTGACGGTGGTGGTCGCCGGTGGCCGGCGGTCGAGCGAGGCCGACCGGTCGGCGTGGCCGCCGCTGGCGAAGGTGACCGCCGTGCCCGCCACCGCCACCACGAGCAGCCCCGCCGCGCCGAGCAGGAACCCCGGTCGCGGGCGTCGCCGCCGGGCCGGTGACGGCTGCGCCCCGACGGCGGACGATCCGACGGCGGCCGGTGCGTCGGTGGGCGGCTCGGTGGGCCGGGGTGTGCCGGTCATGACGTCCCCCGGCGTTCACCCAGGTTGGGCACGGTCTCCCGGCACTTGTCGAACGCGGTCCGCACCGCCGGGTCCTTGAGGTCGATGTTGGCCCGGCCGGGCTGGATGCGCCCGTCGGCGGACGGGTCGGGGAAGTTCGGCACGCCGTTCTCCCGCATACACCGGGCCAGCTTGCGCACCTGCTCGACCTGGCCGGCGTCGAGCTGCCGGGGCTGCCCGCCGTTGGGGGCGTACTCGCGGCACTGCTGGAGCGCCGCCTGCACCTTCGCCGGGTCGACGTCGCCGCCGAAGTCGAACCGTGGCCCGTTCTGCCCCGGCTGCGGGTCCGGCACGTCGAGCCCCTGCTCGCGCAGGCACGCGGTGAACTTGAGCTGGCGTTCCTCGTCGCTCATCCCGGCGGCGGCGGACAGCGAGGGCGTCGTGTCGCCCCCACCACCGGCGCTGGCCACCCCGGGATCGTCGTCGCCACCGGACTGGCAGCCGCTCACGGCCAGGGCCGCCACCACGGGCAGGGCCAGGAGCAGGCGTAGCGGATGTCGTCGCATCGTTGGTCTCCCTTCCGGCCGGCAGAGAGCCGGCATTAGGGATAACTCAACTCCTGAGGCGGTATCCAGGGCGTAAGCGGCAACGTTAACGCGGTGGTTATCCCCGCATGGGTGAGGATGGAACGGTGCGCGTACTGGTGTGCGAGGACGAGAAACTGCTCGCGGACGCGATCGCCGAATGGCTGCGCCGGGAGGCGTTCGCGGTCGACGTGGCGTACGACGGCGACGCGGCCCTGGAACGCATCGGCGTCAACGGGTACGACGTGGTCGTGCTCGACCGGGACCTGCCCGTCGTGCACGGCGACGACGTGTGCCGGGCACTGGTCCGCGCCGAGCGGGACACCCGGGTGCTGATGCTGACCGCTGCCGCCGCCGTCCGGGAACGGGTCGCCGGCCTGGCCATCGGGGCCGACGACTACCTCACCAAGCCGTTCGCGTTCGTCGAGTTGAGCGCCCGGGTGCACGCGCTGACCCGGCGCACCCGGCCGGCCGCCCCGCCGAAGCTGACCCGGGCCGGGATCGTCCTGGACCCGTCCCGGCTGGAGGTCACCCGGGACGGGCACTTCGTACCGTTGTCCCGTAAGGAGTTCGGCGTGCTGGCCGAGCTGCTGCGCGCCGACGGCGCGGTGGTCTCCGCCGAGGAGCTGCTGGAACGGGCCTGGGACGAGCACATCGACCCGATGACCAACGTGCTGCGGGTCACCGTGATGAAGTTGCGCCGCAAGCTCGGCGACCCGCCGGTCATCGAGACGGTGCCCGGGGTGGGATACCAGATCCGATGAGGAAACCGACCATCCGGGCCAGGCTGACCCTCATCTACGGCGGCCTGTTCCTGCTCGCCGGCACGGTGCTGCTCGCCGTGACGTACGTGCTGGTCGACCAGCGGCTCGCCCACGGTCTCGGGTTCAACCTGCGCGGCACCGGCGGCAAGGAGTCGATCTCGCTGCCGCAGGGCACGCAGATCAACGCCAACCAGGCCGAACACCTGCGCGACATCGTCCGGCAGGTGCAGGACGACGCCCGCCGCGACGCCCTCGACTCGCTGCTCACCCAGGGCGGGGTGGCCCTGGCCGTGGTGACCATCGCCGCGGTCGCGTTCGGCTGGCTGGTCGCCGGCCGGGCGTTGCAGCCGTTGCAGCAGATCACCGGCACCGCCCGCCGGATCGCCGGTGCCGACGGCGCCGGCCGGGGGCTGCACGAGCGGATCGCCCTGGTCGGGCCGACCGACGAGGTGAAGGAGCTGGCCGACACGTTCGACCTGATGCTCGAACGCCTCGACCGGTCCTTCGACGGGCAGCGGCGCTTCGTCGCCAACGCCTCGCACGAACTGCGTACCCCGCTGGCGATCAACCGGTCCCTGGTGGAGCTGGCGATCACCAGGCCGGACGCCCCGCCCGAACTGCGGCAGCTCGGGGAGACCCTGCTGGCCGTCAACGAACGCCACGAACGGCTGATCGACGGGTTGCTCACCCTCGCCGACTCGGAGAACGCCCTGGCCGAACACGCCGAGGTGGACCTCGCCGAGATCGCCGGGCACGTCGCCGAGCAGACCGCCCGGTCCACCACGCTCGCCGTCACCCGCGACCTGGCCCCGGCGCGTACGGCCGGCGACCCGGTCCTGCTGGAACGGCTCACCCAGAACCTGGTGGAGAACGCCGTCCGGCACAACGTCGACACCGACGGCTGGCTCTCGGTCGCCACGGCGGTGGTCGACGGTCGGGCCACCCTGACCGTCAGCAACAGCGGGCCGGTGGTGCCCGGCTACGAGGTCGAGACGATGTTCCTGCCGTTCCGCCGGCTCAACCGGGAGCGGGTCGCCGGTCAGCGGGGCTTCGGCCTGGGGCTTTCCATCGTCCGGGCGGTGGCGCGGGCACACGGCGGGACGGTGCGGGCCGTCCCCCGCCCCGACGGCGGCCTGGTGGTAACCGTCTCCCTCCCCAGCCCCTCCTGACCCGGCTCCGCGCCCGACCACTGGCGAGGGCCCAGCGGGGCCTTTCACCAGCGGCAGTTCGTGGCTCGACACGAACGCCGCATCTGCACCCGTCGCAGCCGTCTCCGATAGTGTCCGACCCGACACAGAGCGAGGCGGTCTCACGTCGTCACCTCTGGAGGGACGGGTCCCACAGCCTCACGATCAACTCGATGGGGCCGATGATGCGGTGTCCGGTGATCGGCGATACCGCAACATCGGCCCCATTGCGAAGCACTTCGCCGCGTCGGCCTAGCTGGTGACGTCCTTGCGGGTGAAACGCCAGAAGGCCAGGCCCCAGAACAGGGTGGCGTAGCTGACCGCCGAGATCGCGCCCCGGACCACGTCGTCGGTCTGCATCGGGGTGGACAGCAGGCCCAGCCAGGCGCTGCTGTAGTGGGTCGGCAGGAAGTCACGCAGCACCCCCAGCGCGGTGATCTGGTCCAGGATGCTGGACAGGATCCACAGCAGCACCGCGCCACCGACCGCACCCAGCGCGGCATCCGTGACCACCGACAGCAGGAACGCCAGCCCGGCCACCACCAGCAGCACCACCGCCAGGTAGCCGAGCACCGCCAGCAGCCGGACCAGCCCCTCGGTCGGGGTCAGCTCGGCGGCGACCTGGCTGGTCAACGGCGACCAGCCGTAGCGCAGGGTGCCGGCGAGCAGGGCCGTGCCGGCCAGCAACAGCAGGGCCAGCCCCGAGTACGCCAGCGCCACCGACAGCTTCACCGTCAGCAGCCGGGCCCGGGGCACCGGCACCGCCAACAGGTAGCGCAGGCTGCCCCAGCTCGCCTCGCTGGCGACCGTGTCACCACAGAACAGCGCCACCACCACGACCAGCAGGAACGACGCCGACACCAGGATCGAGAAGAGGGTGAAGTTGAGCCCGCCCGAGGTGGCCAGGTCGGCGAGGCTGGCGAACTCGCCCCGGCCCCCGCCGTCGTCGTCCCCGGACTCGAACTGGAACGCCACCAGGATGATCAACGGCAGCAGCACCATGAACCCGAGCGCCAACTGGGTACGTCGCCGCGACGCCTGCCTGCGGAACTCCGCCCCGAACGGCAGGGTCACCCCCGGCCGGTACCCGGCCGCCGCCCCACCCGGCCCGAACGATCCCACCGAAGAACCTGCCATCACCGGTCACCGCTTCCCCGAGAGTTCTCGCCCACCAGGGCGAGGAACGCGTCCTCCAGGCGACGCCGGGGCACCACCCGGTCCACCCCGATCCCGGCCCGGACCAGCTCGGCCACCACCTCGCTGCGGGCGGTGCCGTTGGTGTCCACCACCAGCCCACCGGCGTCGTCGGCGGTCAGCACCTGCACCGCGTCGAGGCGGCTCAGCACCTCCCGCGCGGCGGCCTGGTCGGTCACCTCGAACAGGGTGCTCGGCGACTCGCCGACGATCTCCTCCACCGGGCCGGACGCGACGATCCGGCCCTTGTTCACCACCACCGCGTGCGTGCAGGTCTGCTCCACCTCGGCCAACAGGTGACTGGAGACCAGCACCGCCCGGCCGTCGGTGGCGTACCGCTGGAGCACCCGGCGCATCTCGGCGATCTGCGGCGGGTCCAACCCGTCGGTCGGTTCGTCGAGCACCAGCAGCTCCGGCAGGCCCAGCATGGCCTGCGCGATGGCCAGCCGCTGCCGCATCCCGTGGCTGTAGTTCTTGGTCCGCCGGTGCACCGAGTCACCCAGGCCGGCGATCTCCAACGCCTCGTCGAAGTGCGCGTCGGCCCACGGCCGGCCGGTCGCCCGCCAGTACGCCTTCAGGTTGTCCAGGCCGGACAGGTGCGGCAGGAAACCGGGCCCCTCCACCAGCGCGCCGATCCGCGACAGCACCGGCGAGCCGGGCACCAGCCGGTGCCCGAAGACGTAGATCTCCCCGGCGGTCGGCTGGGTCAGCCCCATCAGCACCCGCAGGGTGGTGGTCTTGCCCGCCCCGTTCGGGCCGAGCAGCCCCATCACCTGGCCGGGGTGCACCTCGAAGTCCACCCGGGACACCGCCACGAACCCGTCCGCGTACTCCTTGCGCAGGTCACGGACGGCGAGCGGGATGCCCGCGTACTCGGGATGGACGGAGTCGTCCTGGCGGCGGTGCCGGCGGCGGACCACGGCGACGACCACGACGAGCCCGACCAGGATCGTTGCCAGCAGGCCGACCAGCACCCAGCGCCACACCGTCGCGGTGGTCGGGATCGGCGTGGCGGTGACCGTCGGCAGGCTCACCGCCCCGTCGACCGCCACCGTGTAGACGGCCGGCGCGGCCGGCGTGGTGTACGCCTGGTCGGCGGTGGCCAGCACCACCCGCAGCCGGTGCCCGGCCTCGACCCGGCGGACGATCGCCGGCAGGGTGACCTGGACCGGCTGCGCGGCGTCGATCGTGGCCGGCAGCCCGGTCAACCGGATCGGGGCGACCAGCCCGTCGGGCAGCGTCGCCGCGCCGGCCGGGTCGACGTCGTAGAGCTTGGCGAACAGGACCGCCTCGCCGGTCGCCGACGCGGCCCGGACGGTGACGGTGGGTGCGCCCACCACGTCCACCGCCTCGGTCAGCGGCGTCGACTCGAACCGGGCGTGCTGGCCGGGCACGTCGCCGGCCACCCCGTCGAGCAGGGAGCCGAGCGACCCGGCGAACGGGATCGCGGAGATCGCCGCCGGGTTGCCGTTGGGCGGGTTGGCGACCGGTTGGGCCGGCCCGGCGACCGGCACCTCCCGCCGGGCGTCCCCGGTCACCCCGGGATAGTCGGCGGTGCGGTAGCCGGTGGCGACCAGTCCCCGGTCGAGGGCGTCGAAGCCGGCGATCCGGGAGAACGTGAAGTCGTCGCCGGGGGCCGCGCCGGTGCCCTTGACGTAGTGGTCGAGCCACTGCACGGTCAGGTACTTCACCCGGTCGGAGTCGCTGGTCGGCCCGGTGCCGCCGTCGTGGCCGCCGGTGAACCAGGCCACCCGCACGGGGGTGCCGGCGGCGGCGATGCCACGCGCGTTGGCGTCCGCCTCGGTGAGCGGGAAGAGGGTGTCCGCCTCGCCCTGCACCAGCAGGGCTGGGGCCTTGATCCGGCCCAGCACGTCGGCCGGGGACGAGCGCCGCAGCAGGTCCACCGCCGCCTGGTCGGCCCGCCCGGTGGTGGCGATCCGCAGGTACGCGGCGCAGACGTCGGCGGCGAACCGGCCGCACGACGGGTCGGCGGCGGCCCCCGGCACACGCGGCGACCGGCTGCCCGGCCCGTTGCCCGGCTGCGGGCTGGGCGCGCCGGCCGACGCGGGTGCCCCCTCCGGCTGGGCGGCGGCGGTGTTGCCGGAGAGCCCGGCCGGCCCGGAACCGGCGCTGCCGCCGCCCCCGAAGAAGATGCCGGCCCACCCCTTCTTGAACACACCCTCGGTGGCCGGCTTACCGGTGCCCTCCGGCAGGAAGGCGCGGGACAGGTCGTTCCAGGTGATCATGGGGACGATCGCGTCGACCCGGGGGTCCTGGGCGGCCAGCAGCAGGGCCAGGCCGCCGCCGTACGAGCCGCCGACCACCCCGACCCGGGGGTCACCGGCGGCGTCGGTACGCACGTCGGGGCGGGCCGCCAGCCAGTCCAGCAGCCGCTGGGCGTCGCGCACCTCGTAGTCGGGGCTGTCCAGGTGGATCTGGCCGCCGCTGCGGCCGAAGCCCCGCGCCGTCCAGGTCAGCACCGCGTAGCCCTGCCCCACCAGGTCCTCGGCGTCGGCGCGGACCGAGTCCTTCGTACCGCCGAAGCCGTGCGCCAGCAGCACGGCCGGGACCTTCCGGCCGGCCGACGCGCCCTCCGGCAGGTAGAAGGTGGTGTCCAGGTCGACGGGCTCGTCGCCGGCCGGCCCGGAACGCACGGTGAGCATGGTCGACTCGGTGCGGAAGTCCGGCCGGTCCGGCCAGACCGCCCAGCCGACGACCGCCGCCAGCAGGACGACGACCACCGACGCGGCGACCGCGCGACGGCCGGTGGGCAGGGCACGGCGGACCCGCGCGGCCGACAACGGCGATTTCATTCGGCTCACGGTACGGCCCGAAACCTGAGCGTTGGCTGAGATCCGCCGTACGTCCGTCCTGACCAGCCGATCGGCGGTCGGACAGGGCAAACCGCACAAGGTCACCCGGCGTTCACGCAGAACGAATTCGGATTACGTGAATTCACGCGTAAGGCGCGATACCGCTATGGAAACGAGCATGTCACCGTGACAACAGTACGCAGCGTGTCCAGAACGTCAGTCTTGCGTCACATCACTCGAAGTGACGCAAAACTGACCCGCGTAGACCTCCGGCCAGGGATCGCCCGTCGATTAGGTTCTCGGTCCGACGCACGGGACCGAAGTGTCACGCCATCCCGAACCCCTGCGCCGCCGCCGGAGGAGACAACCATGACCGTTCCCGCCTCGCGGGTCCGTCGACGGCCCAGGACACCGGGCCGCCTGTTGCCGCTGCTACTCGCCACCGCGCTGCTGCTGCCGGTGGCGTTCCTCGTCGTACAGGGCCACCGGCTCGTGGACGCCGACCGTGAGCTGGCCGAACGGGAACGGCTCGGCGTCGAGTACCTGCGCGCCCTCGGCCCGGTCACCGGCGCCCTGGTCGACGCGCAGACCGCCGCCGTCGCCGGCCGGCCGGTGCCCCGCGACGCCCTGGACCGGGCGGTTGAGGAGGCCGCCGCGGTCGACGCCCGGGTCGGCGGCGAACTGCGCAGCACCGAACGGTGGGCCGGCCTGCGGGCGAAACTGGAGGGCCTGCCCAGCCGGTCGCTCACCGACCCGGAAACCGCCTTCACCGCCTACGGCGAGGTCACCGACCTGCTGCTCGCCCTGCACGGCAAGATCCGCGAAACCTCCGGCCTGATCCGGGACCCCGGCTCCGACTCGTACTTCCTCCAGGACGGCGTCGGCGAGGAGATGCCGGAGGCGACGGTCGCCGCCGGACGCCTCGTCGACCTGGCCGTGCTGGCGCAGCGACGCCCCGCCGCCGACCAGGCCCGCACCGTTGGTGAACTGGCCACCCTCCGGTTCGCCGCCCTGCAACCGGCCGGTGACCTGGTCAACGACCTGCAGACGGTGGTCGACACCTCGGAGAGCGCCGACATCGGCGCCGGGGTGCTCACCCCGTTCGACAACTACCAGCGGGCGGTCGAGGCGCTGGGGGCGCTGTCCCAGCCCCGGGGTCGGACCCAGGATCTGGACCTGACCAAACTCGCCGCCGCCCGGACCCAGGCGCAGACCGCCGCCCGGGAACTCCAGCCGGTCATCCTCGACGAACTCGACCGGCTGCTGCGGCAGCGCATCGACCAGCTCGACCGCGACGCCCTGCTGATCCTCGCCGCCGGTGGGGTGGCCGGGCTGCTGCTGGTGGCGCTCGGCGCGAGCGGTTGGCTGCCGACGCGCCACAGCGAACGCCCGACGGGCCGGGACACCCCGCCGGGTGGTGAGCCGGCCGACGCCACCGCGCCCACACAGTGGGAACCGCCGACGCCGCCCGGTCGCCTGCCCACCGGGCCGGTGCTCCAGCCGGCCGGCCGGGGCACCGAACCCGACCGGTGGAGGCCCTTCGATGCTGCTCGGTAGGCTGCGAATCCGGGGCAAGCTGGCCCTGCTGGTGGTCGTCCCCCTGCTCTGCATGGCCGGGCTCACGGTGCCGGTGGTCTGGGAACGGGCCAGCGAGGCCCAGCGGGCCGGCGACATCGCCGACCGGGTCCGGGTCGCCAGCCGGGTCGGCACGATCCTGCAACACCTCCAGCAGGAACGCCTGCTCGCCGTCGGCCTGCTGCTCGGGCAGGTCCAACGCACCGACCTCGTGCAGAAGATCGCCGAGGTGGACGACCGGGTCACCGATCTGCGCTCCGACCTCGGCGACGACCTGCCCGCCGAGGTCGACACCGCCCTCGACGGGGTACGCCAGCTCGCCGCCCTGCGGACGGCGGCGGTCGCCGGGCAGACCGGCCCCGACCAGCTCATGGCCGGGTACGGGCCGGTGAACACCGCCCTGATCGACTCGCTGCGGCTGCGGCTCAACGCGGACACCCGCACCCCGGCCGGACGACAGGTGCTGGCCCTGGACGGCGTGCTGCGCACCGGCGAGAGCCTCAGCGCCGGTGCCACCCTGATCGTGCTGGTCGCCGCCCGGCCCAACGCCCAGACCGTCTCCGCCTACGTGGCGAACTTCGCCGTCCTCGAAGACGAGAGCGCCCGGCTCCAGGCCCTGGTCACCCCCGAGCAGCTCGACCTGCTCACCCTGGAGGAGGTCGCGGTCGCCAACCGCACCGGGCCGAACTTCATCGACCAGAGCGCGGCTGACCCGGCCACGGCGATCGGCGCGCTGGACGTGGCGACCCTCTTCCCCACCGTCTCCTCGATGATCACCCTGGGCCAGTTCGTCGAGAAGAAACTGGCCGCCGACGTCACCGCCGAGGTGCGCGCCGACCGGCAGGTGGCGCTCGCCGGGGCGTACTGGGTGACCCTGCTGACCGTGAGCATCCTGATCGCGGTCATCCTGCTCACCATGGCCGTCGGCCGGGCGGTCGCCCGACCGCTCACCCGGCTCACCCGCTCCGCCGACCGGGTCGCCCGGGTCGCCGAGTCCGAACTGGTCCGGGTCGCCGACGACGAATCCGAAACCACCCCACCGGTACGCCTCGACCCGGTCGACGTGGGCGCCCGGGACGAGATCGGCGACCTCGCCCGCGCCTTCGAACGGGTGCAGAACACCGCCGCCCGGCTGGTGGAACGGCAGGTGGCGAGCCGACGCAACGTGGCCCAGATGTTCGGCCACGTCGGGCGGCGCACCCAGAACCTGGTCGGCCGGCAGATCGCCCTGATCGACCGGCTGGAGCAGCAGGAGACCGAGCCGGGGCGGCTGGAGCACCTGTACCGGCTCGACCACATCTCCAGCCGGTTGCGCCGAAACGCGGGCAGCCTGGTCGTGCTCTCCGGCGCGACCGGCGACGACGCGCACGTCGCACCGGTCCCGGTCGCCGACGTGGTCCGGTTGGCCCTCGGTGAGATCGAGGACTACACCCGGGTGGACGTGCAGGTCCCCCCGGAGGTGGTCGCCGCACCCGCGATCGTCGGTGACCTGGTGCTGACACTCGCCGAGCTGATGGAGAACGCCACCGTGTTCTCCCCGCCGCACACCCGGGTCGTGGTCACCGCCGAGACGACCGACGACGGCGCCCGGCTGGCCGTCATCGACCAGGGCATCGGGATGAGCGAGCAACGGCTCGCCGAGGAGAACGCCCGGTTCACCCGCCGGGAGCGGCTGGACCTGGCCCCGTCCGAGGTGCTGGGGCTCTTCGTGGTGGGTCGGCTCGCCCGCCGGCACGGCTGGACGGTGGAACTCGCCGCGACCCCGGGCGGCGGGGTGACCGCCAGCCTGGTGCTCCCCGGCTCCGCCCTGGCGCGCCCCGTGGCCGGGCGTACCGGGGAACCCGTCAGCCGGGTCGCGCTGCCGTCGGGAGTCCGGCCCGCGACGACCCCGCCGGCCGGACTCCCGACGCGGGAGCGACCCGGGTCGACCGGCCCGGCCACCGGGTCCGACCCCG
>NZ_JACGMO010000101.1:0-28651 GCF_015354745.1 Micromonospora sp. S-DT3-3-22 | reverse complement strand
CCGGCGGCGTCCAGCGGCCGGAGGGCACCCCCGCCCCGCTCCCCCGCCGCCACCGCCAGCACCGCCACGGCCCGATTCTGCCCCGCCCCTGTGACACACCCGGCCCGGATCACCCGTCGGGGCACCCCGGGTCACCGGCGGGGTGGCGGGGTGAGGGGACCCCGCCACGCCGCCCGGTCACTTGACCGCGCCGGAGGTCAGGCCGGACTGGATCTGCCGCTGGAAGATCGCGTACACGATGATCATCGGAAGGATGGCGATGGTCAGGGCGGCGAACAGGCCGGACCAGTCGGCCTCGTAGCCGGCGTTGACCGAGATGTCGGCGATGCCCTGGGTGAGCACCCACTTGTCCTTGGCGTTGGAGAGCAGCACCAGGGGCAACTGGTACTGCGCCCACTGCCCGATGATGTTGAAGATCGCCACGCTGATCAGGCCCGGCTTCGCCATCGGCAACATCACCTGGAAGAACAGCCGGGTGTGCGAGCAGCCGTCGATCATGCCGGCCTCGGCCACCGAGTTCGGCAGCGTCCGGAAGAACGCGGCCAGGAAGAAGATGGTGAACGGCAGCGAGTAGGCGATGTAGACCAGGATCACGCCGGTGTGGGTGTCCAGCAGGCCCAGGTTGCGGACCACGAAGAACAGCGGCACCAGCGCCAGGAAGACCGGGAAGGCCAACCCGGAGACGAACAGGTAGTAGATCGCCCGGTTGCCCCGGAACTTGTACCGGGCCAGCACGTACGCGGCCATCGAACCGAACAGCATGGTGCCGAAGGTGCTGCACGACACCACGAAGACGCTGTTGAGGAAGTAGCGGCCGACGTGCGCCTTGGTCCAGGCCCGGCCGAAGTTCTCCCAGCGCAGCTCCGCCGGCAGCGTCCACGGGCTGCTGAAGATCTCGCCGGTGTTCTTGAACGCGGCCAGGAACGTCCAGAGGATCGGCACGATGACGATCACCGCCCAGACGGCGAGTGCCACCTGACCGAGCCCGCTGAACAGTCGTACCTCGTGGTGCGCGCCCCGGCCCCGGCGGGCGCGGGGGGCGGGCCGGCCGGGCGGGGTGTCCGCCGCGGCCGGCGGCAGCGTCGTCTGTGCGGCCATCTCAGTACTCCACGCTTTCCCGCTTGGTCAACCGCAGCGTCAGCGCCGCGAACGTGAGGGTGAGGAAGAACAGCGCCACACCCATCGCCGAGGCGTAGCCGTACTTCGAGTAGACGAAGGCGTTGCGGTAGATCTCCACCGCCAGCACCGTCGTCGCGCCGTCCGGGCCGCCGCTGTCCACCGAGAGCACCGCGACGATGGCGAACGCGTCGAACGCGGCGATGCCGAGATAGACCCAGGCCACCTGGAGGGTGTCCCAGAGCAGCGGCAGGGTGACCCGGAAGAACAGCATCACCTTGCTCGCCCCGTCCATCTCGGCCGCCTCGTAGATCTCCCCCGGGATGGAGGCCATCCCGGCCGAGAAGAGCACCACGTAGAAGCCAACGGCCTGCCAGACCAGCACCGCGATGATCGACCACAGGGCCAGGTTCGGCCGGATCAGGAACAGCACCGGGTCCAGCCCGAGCTTCATCAGCACGCCGTTGATCAGGCCGGACTCGTTGGGCCGGTACACCATCTGGAACAGCACCGCGATGATGGCCACCGCCAGGACCTGGGGGAAGAAGAACACCACCCGGTAGAACTTCGACCCCCGGACCCCCTGCCGCTGGCCGCCCACGCTGCGCCCGCCCACGTTGAGCAGGAAGGCGAAGAACAACGCGATGGCGATCGTGATCAGCGGCAGGGCAAGCAGCAGTACGCCGTGGTGCTGGACCGCCTGCCAGAAGCGCCCGTCGTCGAGCAGCCGCCGGTAGTTGTCGAAGCCCACCCACTGCGGGGCGGACAGCCCCCGCCAGTTGGTCATCGAGATCTGGAACGCCTGCGCGTACGGTGCGATGACGAAGACCACGTACAGCGTGACCGGGGCGAACAGGAACCCGATCACGAACGGATACTTGCCGTGCCGCATGATCCCGCTTCTCCGATCGGTCAGCGCGTGAACTTGGCGACGGAGCTGTCCTTCTTGATGGCGTCGGCCCGCTTCTGGATCCGCTCCACGAAGGCGTCGGCCTTGATCCGGCCGAACATCAGCTCGTTGGTGGCGGTGCGCGCCTCGGTGTCCAGCTCCTTGTACCAGCCGTCGAAGTACAGGTTGAACACGTCCTTGCCGGCGGCGGCGAGGGCGGCCTGGGAGCTGGCCACCCCCGGCGGGAAGGCGAAGCCCGCGCTGCCGGCGGTGACCACGGTCGGGGCCTTGACCACCTCGGTGAAGCCCTTCGCCCCGGCCACCGAGAGCATCTGGCGCATGTACTCCAGACCACCGCGCGGGTTCTTGCTCTTGGCCGAGACGAAGTAGCCCTCACCGGCGGTGGCCCGCACGGCGGTGGCCGGCAGCTTGTCCGAGCCGGTGAGGCTCGGCACCGGCATGAGCTGGTACTCGAAGCCGGCCGGGGTGTCCTTCTTCTGCTCGCCCTCCAGCCAGTCGCCGCTGGGGTAGAAGGCCAGCTTGTACTGGTTCTGCCGGAGCTGCACGTCGGTGTGCTTGAGCCCCTCGAAGCTCTTGTCGACGTACTTGGCGCCGATCTCCTCCCACGCCTGCGCCGCCTGCTTCACGGCGTCCTGCTGCCAGGCACCGTCCTCCAGGTTGTCGATGTTCTTGAGCACGTCGGTGCCGCCGATCTTCGCGGCGTGGGTCAGGATCACGTTCCACTGGTAGTAGGCCGCGTTCGCCCCGGCGTAGCCGTACGGGGTGATGCCCTTGGACTTGATGCCGTCGAGCAGGGCGGTGAACTCCGACCAGGTCTTCGCCGGGGCCCAGCCGTTCTCCTTGAACAGCTTGCCCGAGTACCAGATGCCGAAGACGGTGGAGACGTAGTACAGCACGTACGGCTTGCCGTTGAACGAGCCCGCCTCGACCGTGCCGGGGACGACGGTGTCGCGGACCTTCTTGCTCGGGTCGTCGACCGACGGGGCGTCCCACAGCTCGGTGAGGTCCATCAGCTGCCCGTCGGCCACCAGCGACCCGAAGTCGATCAGCTTCTCGCCGGAGTTGTTCACGAACTCCGGCGGGTTGCCCGAGGCGAACCGGGGCTGGAGGATGGTGGAGACCGCCTGGGTGGACTGGTGCTTGATCTCCGCCTTGGGGAACGCCTTCTTGTACAGCGGCTCGTGCACGTCGGTGGCGTACTTCTCGCCGTAGCCGCCGTTGAAGATGACCACCTCCAGCGGGGCGTCCTCGGCGACACCCAGCGGGTTGGCGGCGCTCTTGGTGCCCTCCTCGGCCTTGGTGGGGGTCTCGTCGGAGCCGCTGGTGGCGCAGGCGCCCAGCAGGCTGACCACCGGCGTGGCGAGCAGGCCCGCCGCGGCGGTGCGGCCCAGCAGGGTGCGCCGGCTCAGCGCGGCGGGGGTCTCGGGGGTATTCGACATCGTCGTCTCTCCTTGGGTGTCCGGGTCAGGCGGTCCGCCGGAGACGCCCGGCGTACCGCGACTCGAGGGCGAGGTTGTGCGCGTCCCCACCGGGGACGTTGGCGGAGAGGTAGATAGGGGGTACCTCTCCGGCCTGGTGGAACCGTCGGACGACCTCCGCGGTCACCAGTTGCGCCAGCAGCGCGGAGGTGACCGAGGAGACCGCACAGACCGCGCCGCCGCCCTCCAGCGGCAGCAGTGCGTCGCCGTACGGTGCGCCGTTGTCCAGCACGACGTCGGCGAGTTCGGCGAGTCGACGCCCGGACGGGTGGCGGGGTGCGACCCGTGCGGTGTGCGCGACCGAGGTGACCGCGATGAGCGGATGGCCGTGCCCGGTGACCAGCGTCGCCAGCTCGACCACCGAGCCGTTGATGCCGGACTGGGAGGCGATCAGGAAGACGTCGGCCGGCTGCGGCCGGGCCAGCGGGTAGAGCTGGTGGGCCACGGCCGGGTCGCGTTCCAGCTTGGGGTCGGTGAGCACGTCGCGTGGGGCGTCGCCGTGCAGCACCAGGTCGTGCAGGCCGATCCGGTTGGTGGGGACCAGGCCGCCGGCGCGGGCCACCAGTTCGGCGGCGAACGCCTCGGAGTGGCCGGCCCCGAACGCCTGGAGCACACCGCCGGCCCGCAGGCTGGCCGCGATCAGGTCGGCGGCCCGGCCGATCGCCTCGGCCTGGGTGTCGAGCAGCCGGTCGAGGACGGGCCGGACGGCCCGCGCGTACCCCTGGGCACTGATCATGAGGTGGTCCCCTTCGCGGCCTTGTGCCCCTGCACGGCCTGGGCGGTACGCCGGAAGGCCGCGTGGGCGCGGTCGTGGGTGCGCTGCGCCACGGCGATGTAGAGCAGGTCGAGCACGACGAGTTGGGGGTGCCGGGCGGACAACGCGTCCGGCCGGAAGGTGGTGGCCTGGCTGGCGGTGAGCAGGACGATGTCGGCCAGTTCGGCGAGCGGGGAGCGCGGGAACCCGGTCAGCGCCACGGTGGTGGCCCCCCGGCTGCCCGCCTCGGCGAGCATCTCGATGGTCTCCCGGGTCTGCCCGGTGTGCGAGATGCCCAGCGCCACGTCGCCGGGGCCGAGCAGCGCGGCGCTGGCCAGCCCCTCGTGCACGTCGCTCCAGGCCCACGCGGCGACCCCGATGCGGTGCAGGCTGAACTGCATCTCCTCGCCGACCAGTGCGCTGCCGCTGGCCCCGAAGATGTTGACCCGGGCGGCGCCGGCGATGGCGACGGCGGCCCGTTCGACCTCGGCGAGGTCGAGCAGGGTGGCGGTGTCGTGCATGGCCCGGGTGTCGGCGGCCATGATCTGGTCGAGCACCCGTTCCAGCGGGTCGCCGGGCTGGATCTCCCGCCCGATGTCGACGGTCCAGCCGGCCGAGCGGGCCCGGCCGGTCTCGGAGGCGATGCCCAGGCGCAGGTCGGCGTAGCCGTCGAAGCCCATCGCCCGGCAGAACCGGGTGATGGTCGCCGGTGAGGTGCCGCTGCGTTCGGCCAGTTCGACGATGGTGGCGCGGGCCGCCGCCTCCGGGTCGGCGAGCACCTGCTCGGCGACCCGGCGCAACGCTCCCGTCAGCTCGGCGGCGCCGGCCCGGACCCTGGCCAGCACCCCGTCCGCGCCGCGCCGGTCGACGGGCTCGGCATCGACCACCGCGGTCGCCGCGGTGGTGTCCGTCTCGAGCTCGGCCATCGACACGCCTTTCGGAAAAGAGTGTTAACTGTTAGTGGTAAAAGTTCTTACTGAAGGCCCCTTCCTGTCAAGACCATGGGCGAAGTTTTCAAACTGTTACCTGGCGCACGGCCCGCCGCCGGCCCCCGGTCTTGCCCTGCGGCACCGCACCGACCAGCATGGACACCCCCACACCAGCGCACCCCGGGGAGGCCCGCGCGGATGTCCGGCACCATCGTGGTCGGCCTCGACGTCGGGGGTACGTCCACCCGGGCCACCGCCCTGACCCTCACCGGCGAACGCCTCGGCACCGGCCGGGCCGGCGGCGGCAACCCCACCAGCCACGGCGCGGAGCAGGCCGCCGCGGAACTGCTTACGGCGCTGCGCGGCGCGCTGCACGGCGTCGACCCGACCCGGGTCCGCGCCGGAGCGATCGGGCTGGCCGGGGCCGGCCGGTTGCGCGCCGACCCGGCCGGCCGGGCCGCCTTCGACCGGGCCTGGTCCGAGGCCGGCCTGCGCTGCCCGTACACGGTGCACAGCGACGCCCTCGTCGGGTACGCCTCCGGCACCGCCGCAGCCGACGGCACGATCCTGATCGCCGGGACCGGGGCGATCGCCGCCCAGGTGTGCCGGTGGCGACTGGACCGGGTCGCCGACGGGCACGGCTGGCTGCTCGGCGACGCCGGCTCCGGATTCTGGCTGGGCCGGGAGGCGGTCCGGCGTCTGCTCGCCGACCTGGACGCGGCCCGGACGCCGGGGCCACTGGGCCGCCGGGTGCTCGCCACCCTGCTGGGGGACGATCAGGTCGCCGACCGGCCCCGGGAGACCGTGGACGCGGTGGTGCAGGCGGTCACCCGCCGGCCGGCGGTGGAGCTGGCCCGGCTCGCCCCGCTGGTGGTCGCCGCCGCCGCCGAGACCGAACCGGTCGCCGTCACGCTGATCGAGCGGGCCGCCGGGCTGCTGGCCGACAGCGTCGCGCGGATCCGACCGGCCGGCGCGGTGGACCCGGTGGTCCTCGGCGGCGGTCTGCTCACCGGTGGCACCCCACTGGCCGTCGCCGTCACCGCGGAACTGGCCCGGCGGTGGCCGGTCGCGCCCCTGCGTCCGGCCGGCGACGGTGCCTCCGCGGCGGCCTGGCTCGCCGCCCGCGACCTGCCGGGGATCACCGATCCAGCGGCCCTTCACCCGCTGTTCGTGCCGGACCCGCCCGTCGACGGGAGGGGTGTCGATCTCGACTCTTCCCAGGGTCGCTCGTGACCGAATTCCGTCGATGCCGCCGACCGGTTGGGTCTTTCGCCGGGACGCCTCCGGCCGCGGTTGGCGCGATGGCGAACATCGATGGATAGGGCGATTGCCACCCCCGCCCCGGAGTCGCGACGGATCGTGTGCTACGGTAAACATGTTGCAGTTTTGATTTCCGTAGACGTTTCCGGGCGCCTGATGGGTTATCTAAAATCCATCCGGGCGCTTTTCGTTTTTCGTGTCGTTTCGATGCGGGTTATCAACTCGGCGGCTAAGGGTCCGCGCAGTGCGGTCTCTCCACAGCCTGCAGAGGAGCAGACATGACTACAGGTACCGTGAAGTGGTTCAACGCCGACAAGGGCTTCGGCTTCATCAGCCCCGACGACGGCGGTGCCGACGTGTTCGCCCACTTCTCCGCGATCTCGGCGAGCGGCTTCCGCAGCCTCGACGAGAACCAGAAGGTGGAGTTCGACATCACCCAGGGCCAGAAGGGCCCGCAGGCGGAGAACATCCGCCCGCTCTGATCCACACTCCACGCACGGCGGCCCGACTGGTTCAGCGGGCCGCCGTTCGGCGTTTCCATCGCTCACCACGGCGACCGCGGCTGAGCGACCAGGGCCGCCCGGCCAGGCGTGAGCCGACGCAGACCCCTCCCGCTACGCGCCACGTTCCACAGCGCCGCCGCCCTGATGGTCGGGGCACGTACGACCCTGGTCCCGATGGAGCACAGCCCGACGCCCCGGCTCCTGATGACCGCAGCCGGGGGCCGAGGTGCGCAGCGTTCACCCTGAAAGGCTGATGACTTTGACGACGACCTACTCGGGTCCGGCGAGGCTGATCCTGTCCGGCGGCGCACGCATATCCGGCATGGCTTCCCTCAGCACCAACCAACGCGGTGGACTCAACGGCTGGGGTGGCACCTTCCGGCCGGACGAGATCACGACGGACCTTCGCAACGCCGTCGAGGGACTGCAGTTGGAACTGCCCTACGATCGCGTCGGAACGGTCGCCGTCACCGGCTTACGCAAACTACTCGCCACGCAGGTGTTGATGTCGCTGGCAGGCCGCGGACCCGCACCATTCTGACCGTACGTCCGCACGGCCCCGCTACCAGACACGGTCACCCGTGCCTGCTGGCTGTGCCGTGGCTGCTCAGGTCTGGGTGGGGAAGCCGAGGTTCACCCCGCCGTGGCGCGGGTCGGGCCAGCGGCTGGTGACCACCTTGCCCCGGGTGAAGAACCGCACCCCGTCCTCGCCGTGGGCATGCAGGTCACCGAAGAGGGACGCCTTCCACCCGCCGAACGAGTAGTACGCCATCGGCACCGGGATCGGCACGTTGATGCCCACCATGCCCACCTCCACCTCGTGCTGGAAGCGCCGGGCCGCGCCACCATCGTTGGTGAAGACCGCCGTGCCGTTGCCGTACGGGTTGGCGTTGACCAGCGCCACCGCCGCGTCGTACGAGTCGACCCGGACGACACCGAGCACCGGGCCGAAGATCTCGTCGGTGTAGATCGACATGTCCGGGGTGACCCGGTCGAACAACGTCGGACCCAGCCAGAACCCGTTCGGGTCCCCGTCCGGCGTGACGTCCCGGCCGTCGACCACCGGCACCGCCCCGGCGGCCACCCCGGCCGCCACGTACCCGCGTACCCGGGCCGCGTGCGCGGCGGTCACCAGCGGACCCATGTCGCAGCCGCGCCGCCCGTCGCCGGTGCGCAGCCCGGCCATCCGCGCGGCGATCCGCGCCACCAGGGCGTCGGCGACCGGCTCCACCGCGACCAGCGCGGAGATCGCCATGCACCGCTCGCCCGCCGAGCCGAACCCGGCGTTGACCGCCGCGTCGGCGGCCAGGTCCAGATCGGCGTCCGGAAGCACCACCAGGTGGTTCTTCGCGCCGCCGAGGGCCTGCACCCGCTTGCCGGTGAGCGTCGCGCGCCGGTGCACGTGCCGGGCGACCGGGGTGGAACCGACGAACGACACCGCCCGCACGCCGGGGTGGTCCAGCAACGCGTCGACCGCCTCGGCGTCGCCGTTGACCACGTTGAGCACCCCGGCCGGCAGGCCCGCCTCGACGAACCACTCGGCCAGCAGCAGCGCCGCGCCCGGGTCCTTCTCGCTCGGCTTGAGCACCACCGCGTTGCCGCAGGCCACCGCCACCGGCACGAACCACAGCGGCACCATCACCGGGAAGTTGAACGGCGAGATCACCGCCACCACCCCCAGCGGCTGCCGCAGGCTGTACGAGTCGACCCCGGTGGAGACGTTCTCACTGAACCGCCCGCGCAGCGCCGAGGCGACGCCGCAGGCGTACTCGATCACCTCAAGGCCGCGTTGCACCTCGCCGGCGGCGTCGGCGAGCACCTTGCCGTGCTCGGCGGTGATCACCTCGGCGAGCCGGTCCCGGCGGGCGTGGACCAGCTCACGGAACGCGAACAGCACCGCCGTGCGCCGGGCCAGCGAGGCGTCCCGCCAGCTCCGGGCGGCCCGCTCGGCCGCCTCGACCGCCACCGCGACGTCCGCCGCGCCGGCCAGCGCCACCCGGCCGGTACGCCGGCCCGTCGCCGGGTCGAACACGTCCCCGTGCCGGCCGGACGTCCCGTCGATCCGCTTACCGTCGACGAAGTGCCCGATCCGGGTACCGTCCACTGTGGGCGCGGCCGGCGCGCCGGGTGACGTCTGCCGGGTCGCCCCGGTCACCGCGCCGCCTCCGCCGCCACCGTCGAACGGATCGCCTCGACCAGGATGGCCAGCCCCTCGCGGGCCTCGGCCTCGGTGAGGGTCAACGGTGGACCCATCCGCACCACGTTGCCGTACAGGCCGCCCTTGCCGACCAGCAGGCCGCCCGCCCGGCACGCCTCGACGACCCGGCCGGTCAGCGCCGGATCGGGTTCCGTGCCACCCGGCTGGACGAACTCCACGGCGAGCATCAGCCCCCGGCCCCGGATCTCGGCCACCCCGTCGAGGTCGGCGACCGCGGCGCGCAGCCCGTCGACGAGGATCGCGCCCACCCGGGCCGCGTTGGCCTGGAGGTCGTGGTCACGCAGGTAGTCCAGGACGGCGTTGCCGGCGGCGGTGGCGAGCGGATTCCCGCCGAAGGTGGAGAAACTGACCGCCGGCACCGACTCCATGATCTCGGCCCGGCCGACCACCCCGGCCAGGGCGAAGCCGTTGCCGATGCCCTTGGCGAAGGTGAGCAGGTCCGGGGTGACCCCGTGCGCCTGGTACCCCCAGAAGTGCGCGCCGGTGCGCCCCCACCCGGTCTGCACCTCGTCGGAGATGAGCAGGATGCCGTGCTCGTCGAGTACCTTGCGCCAGCCGGCGAACAACCCGTCGGGCGGGGCGACGAAACCGCCGACCCCCTGGACCGGCTCGGCGATCAGACACGCCACGTCACCGCTGGTCTGGGTGGCGAGCACCTCGCGCAGGTCCTCCACGGCGGCGTCGATCCGGTCGTCGGCGGGCAGCCGGGCGAGCAGCCCGCGCAGCCGCTCCCCCGAGTGCAGCCAGGCCACCTGGAGCGGGCTGTGCGCGCTGGCCGTCCAGCCCCGGTTGCCGGTGACGCCCATCGCCGCGTACGACCGGCCGTGGTACGAGTTGCGTACGGCGAGGATCTGGTGCGAGCGGCGGTAGCTGGTCGCGGCCAGCAGCGCCGCCTCGTTCGCCTCGGTGCCGGAGTTGGTGAAGAAGACCCGGGCGTCCGGGATGCCTGCCACCTGGACGATCTTCTCGGCCAGCTCCACCTGCTGCCGGATCAGGTAGAGGGTGGAGGTGTGCACCAGGCCGGTGTCCAGTTGCCGCTGCACCGCCTCGCGGATCTCCGGAATGTCGTAACCGATCATGTTGGTCAGCACGCCACCGAAGAAGTCCAGGTAGCTGCGGCCCTGGGCGTCGGTCACCCGACGGCCGGACCCGGCGACCAGCTCGATCGGTTCGGCGTAGTAGAGCGGCATCCAGGACGGGAGCACGGCCCGGTGTCGGGCCAGCAGGTCGTCGGCGGTCATCGGCAAACCCTTCCGCGGCGGCGTTTCGCGTGCCCCGCACGCTGCCACCCCGGCCCGCCGCCGACAACTGCCACTGTGTCGCCCGAGCGCCGCCCCCGCCTGACACCGCGTCACCCCGCCCCGGGGGACTCAGCCGGCGGTGGCCCGGATCGCCTCGGCGAAGACCTCGGACCGGTGCTCGAAGTTGCGGAACCGGCCGTAGCTGGGGGCCGCCGGGGACAACAGCACCACCCCGTCGGGCGGGGTCACCGCCCGGGACAGCCGGACCGCGTCCGCCAGGTCGTCCACCACCTCGGTACGCACCGTCGGCAGCCCGGCCAGCGCCGCCACGATCCGGGGACCGCTGTCCGGAATCCCGATCACGGTCAGCTCCCGCTCGGCCAGGTGGGTGGCCAACGGCGTGTAGTCCAACCCCCGGTCGGTGCCGCCGACGATCACCGTCAAGGGCCGCCCGTCGTACGCGTCGATCGCGTGCATCGCCGCGTACGGGCTGGTGGCGAGGGTGTCGTCGACGAAGGTGAGGCCGGACGGGTCGACGATCTCGGTGAGCCGGTGGGCCAGCCCGTGGAACCCGGCGACCGCCACCGCCAGGGTGTCCTTGTGGGCGACGACGTCCACGCCGACCGCGTCGAGCACGGCGAGCGCCACGCAGAGGTTGCCCGCGTTGTGCCGGCCGACCAGCGGCAGCACCCCCCGGGCGAACAGCGGCTGGTCGCCGAGGTGGAACCAGTCGGTGCCGTCCGGGCCGGTGGCGACATGCGCGCTGTCGGGCAGGCCGGCCCGCACCGCCGCCCGGTCGCCCAACTCCAGGGCGAGGCGGGGGTCGCTGCCGTTGACCACCACCGTGCGCGGGCCGTACGCGAGGAGGTTGAGCTTGTCGCGGTAGTACTCGGCCTCGCCACCGTGCGCGTCGAGGTGTTCCGGGAACAGCGCGGTGACCACCGCCACCCGGGGCGAGTCGGCCAGGTCACTGCACTGGTAGCTGGACAGCTCCAGCACGTACAGCTCGGCCTCGGGCAGGTCGAGGGTGGGCACGCCGATGTTGCCGCCGAGCACGTTGGGCCGGTCCACCGCCGCGAGCAGGTGGCTGATCAGGCTGGACGTGGTCGACTTGCCCTTGCTGCCGGTGACTCCGATCGTCCGTTCGGCGTGGTCGGCCATCCACAGGGCGGTGCCCTGGGTGACGGTGACGCCCCGCGCCCGCAGCTCGACCAGCCACGGGTGGGTGTTGGGCACCCCCGGTGACCGGACGACGATCTCGGCGGCGGCCAGCCGGGCGAACCCCTCCTCCCCGGTGACCAGCGGCGCGGCCTCGGCGAGCGGGCCCTCCCAGGCCACGGTGAGGAAGTTCGCGCTGTCGTCGACGGCGACCAGGTCGGCCGGGCCGTGCGCGGCGATGGCGGTCACGGCGGCGCGGCCCTCCCGGCCGGCCCCCCAGACGGCGACGGTACGGCCGCGCAGATCGGACAGGCGCACGAACTCTCCCTCAGGTGTCGACGGTCGGGCCGGGTCCGCTCCCGGCACAGCGGACCCGGCCGGACGAACCAGGGCCTAGTATGGCGTGTGCCCAACGAGCAGCTCCGGCGGATGGACGCCTTCACCTTCCCGTCGTACTCGTTCGACCCCGCCACCGGCGCGGCGTCGTTCGACTACCTCCTGACCGGCCCCGACGGCGAGCAGCGGTTCACCGAGGTGATCACGCTGCCGGTGCCGGCCACGCCACCGTCGGAGGAGACGCTGGCCACCCTGGGCCGGGTCCTGGAACTGCTGCACGTGGTGGCCGGGGTCAGCTACTACAAGGCCGCCGCCCCGCCGCGCCTGGTGCTGCCGACGCCGCTGGGCGGGGCCGCCACCGCGCTGGTCACCGCCGTCTACACCAAGGGCCTCGCCGAGTACGCCTACCGCAACCAGCTCCCGCACGTGCTGGAGCTGCGTCCCGAGGTGCCGGCCGGTGAGGTCCCGCCACCCCGGGTGTACGACGACTCCGACCGGCGACCGCTGTCGGCTGTCGGCGGCGGCAAGGACTCCATCGTCAGCCTGGAGGCGCTGCGCCGGGGCGGCTTCGACCCGGTGCCGTTCTCGGTCAACCCCAACCACGTGATCGTCGCGGTGAACGAGGCGTCCGGGCTGCCGGCGCTGGCCGCCCGGCGACGGCTCGACCCGGTGCTGTTCGACCTGAACGCCGCCGGGGCGCGCAACGGCCACATCCCGGTCACCGCGATCAACTCGCTGATCGCGGTCGCCACCGCCGTGCTGCACGGGCTGGGGCCGGTGGTGATGTCCAACGAGCGGTCCGCGTCCGACCCGAACCTGATCTGGAACGGTCACGAGATCAACCACCAGTGGTCCAAGGGGGTCGAGGCCGAGGGGCTGCTGCGGGCGGCGCTGGCCGGGCACGCGGGGCTCACCGAGCCGTACTTCTCGTTGCTGCGCCCACTGTCGGAGCTGCACATCGCCCGGCTGTTCGCCACCATCGACCGCTACGACGCGGTGGTGACCAGCTGCAACGCCGCGTTCAAGCTGCGTGACGCCAGCGCCCGCTGGTGCCGCGACTGCCCGAAGTGCCGCTTCGTGTTCCTCGCCATGGCCCCGTTCATGACCCGGGAGCGGGTGGTCGGCATCTTCGGCGGCGACCTGCTGGCCGACGAGGCGCAGGTCCCCGGCTACCGGGAACTGCTCGGCGTGGACGGGCACAAGCCGTTCGAGTGCGTCGGCGAGGTGGAGGAGTCGGTGGTGGCGTTGAGCCTGCTGGCCGCCCAGGACCAGTGGCGGGACGCCCCGGTGGTCCGCGCCCTGGTCGACGCGGTCCCCGCCGCCGCCTGGTCGACGGCGGCCACCTCCGACGTCTTCACCCCGGCCGGCCCCCACCACGTCCCCGCCGCCTACGCCAAAACCCTGGACGCCCTGGCCTGAGCCCCCCACTCCCCCACTCCCACCCGCCCGCCTCACCCACCTCACCCGGCCTCCATCGCCCCGGTGATCAAGAGGTTCGCGTCACCGGGGCGGCGGATCCTGACGCCAACCTCTTGATCACGGTGAACGTGCCGGCCGCTCGGGCCGTGATCAAGAGGTTCGCGTCACCTGGACGACGGATTCTGACGTATTCCTCTTGATCACCGGGGACAGGCGGGGACAGGCCGGACGGGAGGGCGGGCAGACGCGGGGCGCGGCGGAGGGGAGGCGGGTCAGGGGGTGCGGATGGCGTCGAGGGCCAGGATGGCGACGTGCAGGGACAGGCAGGCTTCGACCGAGTCGAGGTCGACGCCGAGGATGCGGCCGATCCGGGCCAGCCGTTCGTAGAAGGCCGGTCGGGACAGGTGCGCGGCGACCGCACCGGCCGACTTGTTGCGGCCCTGCTCCAGGTAGGCGCGCAGGGTGCCGAGCAGTTGCTCCCGGGGATGCTGGGCGTCGTGGGCCAGCAGCGCGCCGAGTTCCCGTTCGACGAACGTCTGCAACCGGGGCTCGTCGCGCAGCAGGTGCAGCAGGCCGGCCAGCCCGACGTGCGGCAGCCGGAAGACCGGCAGGTCACGGCTGTCCCGGCGGGCGGCCTCGGCGACCTGGCGGGCCTCGACCAGCGAGCGGCGTACCTCCCGCAGGCTCGCCACCCCGGACCCGGCGGCGACGAGCACGCGCGCCGGCTGGTCGGCGTGGCGGCGGCGCAGCGCGGCGGCGAACGCGGCCAGCGCGCGGTCCTCGGCGGCGGCCTCCGGCAGGGCGAGCAGGACCCCCACCGCCTGGTCGTCGACGGGGCTGGTCAGCCCGGTCAGCTTCGCCTCCCGTAGCGCCTGGCCGACCGCCTCGGCGAGGTCACGCAGCCGGGCCGGGCCGGCCTCGGCGGCGTCGGCCGGGCCGCTCTCGCCCGGTCCGGCGTGCTCGGCCGCGGTGTCACGGCGGAGCCGGACCATGACGCCGATCAGGTGCCGACGTTCCAGGGGCACCCCCAGCGCCCGCGCCCGCAACGCGATCTCGTCCACCGGGCGGGAGTGGTCGAGCAGGGCGGTGAGCAGCGTGTGGTGCAGTTGCCGTTCCAGCCCCTCGGCGTCGCGGCGGATCAGCCGGCCCAGCGCCAGGGTGGAGGCGGCCCGTTCCACCAGGATGGTCAGCCGGGTGGGCGGCGTGCCGACGGGCCGGCCGTCGCCGAGGCCCGCCCGCGCCGGCCAGCGCAGCAGCAGCCGACCCCAGTCCTGTCCGCGCGCGCCGACGGTCGTGACCAGCCAGCCGCTGTCGCTGTCGTACGCGGTGCGCCCGGCGGGACGCAGCCGTCGGGAGTGCTGCTCCCAGCCGTCCAGCAGCAGTTCGGCGTTCTCCCCCGCCGGGTCGTAGGCGAGCACCTGCCGCGACAGGTTCTCCAGCACCACCGGGCAGCCGGCCAGCGCGGCGGCCTGCCGGACCACCTCGGCGGCCCCGGCGCCCTCGACGGACAGGTCGGTGAAGCGTTGATGGATCTCCTCGGCGGCCCGCAGCTCGTGCAGTTGGGCGTCGACGATCAGGGCGTGCACCGCCTCGGTGATCCGCACGAACGGGGTGGCCCGGCGCAGCTCGACCAGGGGCAGCCCGCGCCGGGCGGCGGCCACGGCCATCACCCGGGGCACCTCGGTCGGGTAGCGGCGGCCCAGTTCGACCACGAGCCCGGAGACACCCACCGCGACCAGGTCGCCGATGAAGGCGCGTAGTCCGGCGTCGTCGGCGGGCAGCCCGATGCCGGTGGTGAGCACGAGTTCGCCCCCGCCGAGCAGGGTGGCGATGTCGGGCACCTCCGCCACGTGCACCCAGCGCACCGGGCGGTCCAGGCCGGCCTCCCCGGCGACCAGCCGGGGCGCGCCGCGACGGACCGGGTCCAGCGCGAGCACCTCACGGACGGTAGGGAACACGGGCGACACGCTACCCTCGGTGACCCCGGGTCCCGCCATCCACCGTCCGTCGCCGCTCCCGACGACGACGAGGGCGGCCCCACCGGCCGGGGCGGTGACCCGTCCCGGCCGGTGACGCGACGGTCAGTCGACGCCGAACTCCATCGCGGCCCGGTCGAGGGCCTCGTCGTCGGCGGTGGCGACGCCCCGGGAGGCGATGGCCTCCGCGCCGCCCTGCGGCATCGCCCCGATCAGTCCGGTCGAGGCGGCCTGTGCCGCGCCGACCGCCCGCTGCGGGGCCGCGCCGCCGACCAGGCCGAGGGTGGCGTACTGCTCCAGCTTGGCCCGCGAGTCGGCGATGTCGAGGTTACGCATGGTGAGCTGGCCGATCCGGTCGGACGGGCCGAAGGCCGAGTCCTCGGTACGCTCCATCGACAGCTTGTCCGGGTGGTAGCTGAACGCGGGGCCGGTGGTGTCGAGGATCGAGTAGTCCTCGCCCCGGCGCAGCCGCAGGGTCACCTCGCCGCTGACCGCGGTGCCGACCCAGCGCTGCAACGACTCGCGCAGCATCAGCGCCTGCGGGTCGAGCCAGCGGCCCTCGTACATCAGCCGGCCGAGGCGACGGCCCTCGTGGTGGTAGTTCGCCAGGGTGTCCTCGTTGTGGATGGCGTTGACCAGCCGCTCGTACGCGGCGTGCAGCAGCGCCATGCCGGGTGCCTCGTAGATGCCCCGGCTCTTGGCCTCGATGATCCGGTTCTCGATCTGGTCGGACATGCCCAGGCCGTGCCGGCCGCCGATGGCGTTGGCCTCCAGCACCAGGTCGACGGGGCTGCCGAACTCCTTGCCGTTGATCGTCACGGGGCGGCCCTGGTCGAAGCCGATGGTGACGTCCTCGGTGGGGATCTCCACGGACGGGTCCCAGAACCGGACCCCCATGATCGGGCTGACCGTCTCGATGCCGGTGTCGAGGTGCTCCAGGGTCTTGGCCTCGTGGGTGGCGCCCCAGATGTTGGCGTCGGTGGAGTACGCCTTCTCGGTGCTGTCCCGGTAGGGCAGGCCGCGTTCCAGCAGCCACTCCGACATCTCCTTGCGGCCACCGAGTTCGGTGACGAAGTCGGTGTCCAGCCACGGCTTGTAGATCCGCAGTTGCGGGTTGGCCAGCAGGCCGTAGCGGTAGAACCGCTCGATGTCGTTGCCCTTGAAGGTCGAGCCGTCGCCCCAGATCTGCACGTCGTCGGAGATCATCGCCCGGACGAGCAGGGTCCCGGTCACCGCCCGGCCCAGCGGGGTGGTGTTGAAGTAGGCCCGGCCGCCGGAGCGGATGTGGAAGGCGCCGCAGGTCAGCGCGGCGAGGCCCTCCTCGACCAGGGCGGCGCGGCAGTCGACCAGGCGGGCGACCTCGGCGCCGTAGCTGAGCGCACGGCCGGGCACCGAGTCGATGTCGGGCTCGTCGTACTGGCCGATGTCGGCGGTGTAGGCGCACGGGACGGCGCCCTTGTCGCGCATCCACGCGACCGCGACCGAGGTGTCGAGGCCGCCGGAGAAGGCGATGCCGACACGTTCGCCGATGGGCAGGGAGGTGAGAACCTTGGACACAGGGAAGATTATGCACCTGCCCGCATTCTCATGCAAATAGCCGGTGGTCGTGGTGGCTACCCGTCGGCCGGGTCGCCGCGCCCCAGTTCCCAGAACGCCACCGCCGCCGCGGCGGCCACGTTCAACGAGTCCACGCCGCGCCGCATCGGGATCACCACCCGCACGTCGCTGGCCGCCTGCGCCGCCCCGGTCAGGCCGGGGCCCTCCGCCCCCAGCAGCAACGCCGCCCGCGCCCGCTGCGCCGGGGTCAACCGCTGCACCGGTACGGCGTCCGCCGCCGGCGTCATCGCGAGCACCGTGAAACCCGCCGCGCGTACCTCGTCCAGGCCGACCGGCCAGCGTTCCAGCTTCGCGTACGGCACCGCGAACACCTCGCCCATGCTGACCCGCACGCTGCGCCGGTACAGCGGATCGGCGCAGGACGGCGAAAGCAGCACCGCGTCGATACCGAGCGCGGCGGCCCCCCGGAAGATCGCCCCGAGGTTGGTGTGGTTGTTGATGTCCTCCAGGACCACCACCCGGCGGGCGGCGGCCAGCACCTCGGCGGCCGTGGGCAGGGGCTTGCGGTGGAACGAGGCGAGCACGCCCCGGTGGACGTGGAAGCCGGTCGCCTTCTCCAGCACGTCGGGGGTGGCCGCGTAGACCGGGGCGTCCCCGGTGTCCAGGTCGGCGAGCTGGTCGACCCGCTTCGCGTCGACCAGGTACGACCGGGCCGGATAGCCGGCCCGCAACGCCCGTCGCAGCACCAGCTCCCCCTCCGCGATGAACAGCCCGTGCGGGGGTTCCCAGCGGGTACGCAGCTCGACGTCGGTCAACGCCCGGTAGTCGGCGATCCGGGCGTCGTCGGGGTCGGTGATCTCGTGTACGGGCACCGCCCGATTCTGCCCGTCCCCCGGCCGGCACCTGCGGGGCGGTCCGGCGGCACCGCCCGCCGGGCCACGGTCGGTTTTCCGGGCCGGCCGGGTTTCCCGGGTCGTGGCGCGGGAAGGGGGCGGGAAAGGGACGCGACCGGAGGGACCACCACGATGAGCGCAGCGGGCACCACCGACGGCCGGTTGCCGAGGAACGCCACGGTCGCCGACCACATCGTGGACCGCCTCGCCGAGTGGGGGGTGCACCGCTACTTCGGCTACCCGGGCGACGGCATCAACGCGATGACCTCCGCCCTGCAACGGGCCGGCGACCGGGTGGAGTTCGTCCAGGTGCGCCACGAGGAGACCGCCGGCTTCGCCGCCAGCGCCCACGTCAAGTACGGCGGCGGCCCCCTCGGCTGTGCCCTGGCGACCAGCGGCCCCGGCGCGATCCACCTGCTCAACGGCCTCTACGACGCCAAGCTCGACCACCAGCCGGTGGTGGCCCTGGTCGGCAACACCGCGCTCACCGCCGAGGGGGGCGGCTACTACCAGGAGGTCGACCTGCTCGCCCTCTACAAGGACGTGGCCGGGGACTTCCTGGCCCAGCTCGACGACCCGTCCCAGGTGCGGCACCTGGTGGACCGGGCCTGCCGCACCGCGCTGTCCCGCCGGACGGTGACCGCGCTGGTGCTCCCGCTGGACGTGCAGGACGAGCCGGCGGTGCCGGACCCGCCGCACGCGCACGGCTACTACCACACCAGCGCGGCCCCCAGCAGCACGCCGACGGTGCCGCCGGAGGCGGACCTGCGCCGCGCCGCCGAGGTGCTGCGCGGCGGCGAGAAGGTGGCGATGCTGGTCGGGCAGGGCGCGCTCGGCGCCGAACGGGAGGTACGCCTGATCGCCGACCGGCTGGGCGCCGGGGTGGCCGCCGCGCTGCTCGGCTTCACCGCCGTGGACCACCGCGAGCCCTGGGTGACCGGGGCCATCGGCCTGCTCGGCACCCGGCCGAGCTGGCAGCTCATGCAGGAGTGCGACCGGCTGCTGATCGTCGGCAGCAACATGCCGTACTCGGAGTTCTATCCGCCGCAGGGGCAGGCCCGCGCGGTGCAGATCGACCTGGACGGCACCCGGATGGGGCTGCGGTACCCGACGGAGGTCAACCTGACCGGCGACGCCGGGCCGACCCTGCGGGCGCTGCTGCGGGAGCTGGGCGACGGCCCCGCCCCGACCGCCTGGCGGGCGACCATCGCCGACGCCACCTCGGGGTGGCGGCAGGCCCAGGCGGAGCTGGCCGGGCAGCCCGCGCACCCGGTGAACCCGCAACTGCTGTTCCACACCCTCAACGACGCGCTGCCCGACGACGCGATGATCGCGGTGGACTGCGGCACCGCCACCGCCTGGTACGCCCGCCACCTCCAGCTCCGCCCCGGCATGCTGGCCAGCCTCTCCGGCACCCTGCTGTCGATGGGCGGGGCGATGCCGTACGCCCTGGCCGCGAAGTTCGCCCACCCGGACCGCCCGGTGGTGGCGTTGATCGGCGACGGGGCGATGCAGATGAACGGGGTCAACGAGTTGATCACCGTGGCGAAGAACTGGCGGCACTGGGCCGACCCGCGTTTCGTGGTGCTGGTGCTCAACAACCGGGATCTGGCGTTCGTCAGCTGGGAGCAGCGCTCCACCGAGGGCACCCCGCGCTATCCGGCCAGCCAGGACCTGCCGGATGTGGCGTACCACCGGTGGGCCGAGGTGCTGGGCCTCGACGGTGAGCTGGTCGACTCCCCCGACCAGGTCGCCGGCCTGTGGCGGCGGGCGCTGACCGCCGACCGTCCGGTGGTGGTGAACGCGATGGTCGACCCGGCGGAACTGATGCTGCCCCCGCACTTCACCCTCGACCAGGCCCGCAAGACGGCGGCGGCACTGCTGCGCGGCGACACCGACCGGGCCGGCATCGTCCGCCGGGGCATCCCGGCCACCCTGGCCACCTACCGCCCCCGCCGCCGGAACCGCTGACCCCCACCACCCGCCCCGGCCCGGCCCGGTTGCTGCTCGCGATGTCGCCGGAACAGCGGTATCAGACGGGCCGGACACCACTGTTACGGCGACACTGAGTCGATCATGGAGCGACCGGTCGGACCAGGGCTAGGCGACGGGCCGGGCCGGGCGACGGGCGGTCGGTTGCCCCGGAGCATTAGCGTGCCCGGGGTGGGACGGTCGACGATGGTGGCGCTGGTGGGGGTGGACGGGTCCGGCAAGTCGACCCAGGCCAGGGCCCTGGCCCGGCGGCTGACCTCGGTGGGCGTGCCGGCGGTCTACCTGGAGAACGCCGGCGGCCGGCCGCTGTGGAACCGGCTGGCGCAGGCCGTGGGCCACCGCGACGGCGTGCACCTGTTCGGCCGGCGCTGCTATCCGCTGCTGGAGGCGACGGTGCGCTGGCTGGCGCTGGCCCGCGCGGTGGCGGTCACCCGGCTGACCGGGCGGGTCGGGGTGATGGACCGCTGGACCTGGTGCCAATACGTGATCATGCGGGCCCGGGGTGACCGGGGCGTCCGCCTGGTGCGCGCCGCGTACGCCGTCTTTCCGAAGCCCGACCTGGTCTGCTTCCTGGCGGTCACCCCGGAGCTGGCCCGACGGCGGGTGCTGGCCCGGGGCATCGACACCGAGGAGTTGGCGCACCTGACCGCGCTGGACGCCGGCTACCGGGCGCTGCCCGGGTTCGCCGACTTCACCGTGCTCGACGGCGACGCCGACCCGGTGACGGTGGCCGCCGCCCTGGACCGGGCGGTCGCGGCCGTCACCGCCCGGCGATAGGCCCGCCGGCCCGACTCGCCATGTCAGCGGAACGGCGGTATCAAGCGAAGCGGACACCGCCGTTCCGGCGACATTGTGTCGACCATGGAGCCTCCGGTCGGGCCGGGGCCGGGCAGCAGCGGGTCAGCCCCGGCGGTTCTGGAGCCAGCGGAGCAGGTCCGAGGGGAAGTTCTGGTCCTCCTGCTCCGGGGCGCGGGGGGACGGGCGGGGCGTCGGGCGTTGCGGGTCGCCGGCGAGTTCCCGGCTGGGGGCGGTGAAGTCACGGACCGGCTGGCCGTCCACGGCGGTACGGATGGTCCGGGCGACCGCGGTGATCACCTCACCCTGCACGGCCGCGCCGACCGCGTCGCCCGGGTCGTCGGGGTTGGCGGCGATGCCGGCGACCGCGACCTGCGGGGTGAACCCGACGAAGGTCTCGGTGGCGTTCCTCTCCGAGCTGCCGGTCTTGCCGGCCACCGGGCGGCCGACGATCCGGTCCACCCCACCGGCGGTGCTGCCGTTGCACTGCCCGTACGCCGACTGCTGGCCGACCGGGCAGCGGGCCGCGTCGGTGGCCGCCCGCGCCACGTCCGCCGACAGCACCTGCCTGCAGGCCGGCTGGCCGACCGGCACGGTCGAGCCGTCCGGGCCGGTCACCGACACCACCGGCGTCGGCGCGCAGTACGTCCCCTCGGCGGCCACCGTCGCGTAGGCGTTGGCCAGGTCGAGCGGGGTGGTGGCGGACACCCCGAGGGTGAACGCCCCCCAGTTGTCGGCGTCGTGCGCGGCGAGGTCGGCGTCGGTCCGGGCCCGGAAGGTGATCCCGAGGCGCTGCGCCATCTCCACCACCTTGGCCGGGCCGACCTGCTCCTCCAGCCAGACGAAGTAGGTGTTCACCGAACGGCCGAAGCCGTCCCACATCATCCGGTAGCCGTCCATCCGCGCCGGGTTGGCGTTCGCCGGGCACCACCTGCCGCCGCAGGAGGCCTCACCCTCGGCGGGGAAGCGGGTGGTCAGCCGGCTCGGCGAGTCGAACCCGGTGGACAGGGTCCGACCGTTCTCCAACGCGGCCAGCATGGTGAACAGCTTGAACGTCGAACCGGCCTGGTAGCCGGTGATGCTGCCGCCGCCGGAAACCAGCGGGTTGACGGTCTGCCCGTCGCCCACCCCGTACTCGCGGTTGACGGCCAGGGCGAGCACCCGGCCGGTGCCGGGCTCGACGGCGGCGATCGGCAGCGCGCGGGCGTCGTCGGCGGGGTAGACCTTGCGGGCCTCGGCGGCGGCGGTGGCCTGGACGTCCGGGTCGAGGGAGGTGACCACCGTGTAGCCGCCCCGGCGCAGCGCCTGCTCCCGCTCCTGCGCGGTCGCCCCGAAGGCGGGCTGCTCCAGCCACCAGCGGCGCAGGTAGTCGCAGAAGAAGCCGGCGTCGGCGGTGACCGTGGCGGTGCAGCCGTTGGGCTGGGCGGTGGGGTGCAGGGTCAACTGCTCGGCGCGCGCCTGGTCGGCCTCGGCGGCGGTGATCGCGCCGGTGGCGACCATCGAGTCGAGCACGTATCCGCGTCGCTCCAGGGCCGCCTCCCGGTCCCCGTCGATCGGGCTGTACGCGTCGGGCGACTGGACCAGGCCGGCGAGCAGCGCCGACTCGGCGAGCGTCAGGTCGGCCGGCGACTTGCCGAAGTAGCGCTGGCTGGCGGCGGCGACCCCGTACGCCCCGGAGCCGAAGTAGGCGATGTTGAGGTAGCGGTTGAGGATCTCGTCCTTGCTGAGCGTCTTCTCCAGTTCGGTGGCGTACCGGATCTCCTGGAGCTTGCGCCCGACGGTCTGCTCGGTGGCCGCCTGCCGTTCCTCGGCGGTCCGGCTGGGGTCGCTCTTGAGCACGTTGCGCACGTACTGCATGGTGAGCGTAGAGCCGCCCTGGGCGGTGCCGCCGCCGGTGACGTTGGCGACCAGGGCCCTCGCCATGCCGCGCAGGTCGGCCCCGCCGTGGGAGTAGAAGCGGCGGTCCTCGGCGGCGACGATCGCCTGCCGCAGCGTCGGGGCGATCTCGGCCAGCGGCACGTCGGTGCGGTTGACGTCGTAGAACGTGGTCAGCAGCGTCCTGCCGTCGTTGGCGTAGAGGTAGGAGCGCTGCGGGGTGGCCGGGGTCCGCAGTGCCGCCGGCAGGTCGTCGAACGCCCCGAGCACCGCCTTGGTGGCGATGCCGGCGAGCAGGTTGCCCGGCAGCGCGGCGACCGCGAGGACCAGCCCGGCCAGCAGGCCGGCGAGCAGCACGGTGAGCAGCCGCGTCAGCGGCGTCCGGGGTGAGGACATGGGCGCAAGCATTGCCACCGCACCGGCCAGCGGCCCACTCCGCCACCGGATTGTCAGGTAACTCACCGTGACCTGCCAGCGACTTCCCCGTCCCGCTGCCCTGCCGTCCCCGTCCGTCCGGTCCATCCCGTCTCTCCCCCCGGCTCGGTGATCAAGAGGTTTGGGCGCGTCCCGTCCGGATTCCTGACCCGAACCTCTTGATCACCGGGGCGGGCCGGGCGCGGCGCGGCGCGGCCGGGGCGGGGCGCGGGCGGGGTCAGGGGGTGGTGACGCTGGCGGTGGCGGCGTCGCGGGCGATGGTGGCCGGGACGAGGCGGCCGGAGCGGTAGCCGATGCCGATGCCGGCGACCAGCACGAAGATCGCCCCGAAGGTCTGCACCGGGCCGACCAGCGCGCCGCCGAGGCCGAGCAGGGGAGCGGCGATCATCAGCATCACCCCGTCGCCGATCGCGAACGCCCCGGACCGGGCCACCGCCCAGCCGGTGAGCAGCCAGCCGGCGGTGTAACCGGTGGCGCCGAGCAGCACCAGCATCCGGGCGGTGGTGCCGAAGACGGGGGTCTGCGCGGCCAGGCCGGCGAAGGGCAGCATCAGCACCGTACCGCCGATGCTGGTCAGCAGGCCGGCCACCGCGCTCCGCCGGCTGCGGGTGGCCGCGAGCAGGCCGGTGAGCGCGAGCAGGGCGAGCAGGCCCAGCCAGATCGCCGCCACCCAGCCGAGCAGGTAGAGCGGCTGGCCGTCGGCCGGGTAGGGGTCGTTGCCGACCCCGCCGTCGCTGGACATCGCCACCGTGCCGTAGAGCACCGCGTAGGCGGGCAGCAGCCATACTGCGGCGCGGGCCAGCCGGCGTAGCGACCAGGCCCAACTGGCGTCGGTGGCCGGCGCGGCCGGCCCGGGGTCGCCGACGAAGGGCAGCACCCCGAAGCCGCCGCCGGTGCGCCGGGTGCCCAGCGGCCCGGCCGGGTCGTGTGCGCCGGGAACGGGGGTACGGGAGAACAGCCGCTGCGCCGGATCCTTCATGCCTCACCTCGTCGCTCCGCCGGGCGACGCCGGCTGCCTGCACGGGCGGGCCGCGGGGCCCTCACCCGTCTACGGCGACGGGTGGCACGGAACGCGTCGACGCCCCGGGCCTGACCACCACCCGTCCCTCAGGACCGATCGTGGCAGGCGCCGGGGCGCCGGATGAGCGTTTCTCACATTTGCCGCCCGGCTCCGGGCGGCGGCGGGGTCAGGCCCGTTCGCGCTGGTCGGCCGGGTCCTGGACCAGGCTGGCCGGGGAGACCGGCTCGGGCGCCGGCAGCCCCTTCGGCACGTTGCCGCCGGTGGCCTGCGCCTCGGCGACGCGGACCTCGTCGTGGATCTGCTGGGCGGCGCTGGCCGCCGCCTGGGCCGCCTCGGCGGCCTCCCGCTCGACCTCGCTGGCGGTGCGCTTCGCCTCGGGGGCCGGCTCGTCGCCGACCATCCGGCTCAGCCCGCCCAGCGCGCCACCCATGCCCTCCAGGGCCTTGGTCAGCTCGGCCGGGACGATCCAGACCTTGTTGGCCGTGCCGTTGGCGATCTGCGGCAGCGCCTGGAGGTACTGGTAGGCCAGCACCTTCTGGCTCGGGTTCGCGGTGTGGATCGCGTCGAAGACCGTCCGGATCGCCTTCGCCTGGCCCTCGGCCTGGAGGATGCGGGCCTGCCGGTCACCGTCGGCGCGCAGCACCGCCGCCTGCTTCTCACCCTCGGCGGTGAGGATCTGCGACTGCTTGTGCCCCTCGGCGTTGAGGATGGCGGCCCGACGGTCCCGCTCGGCGCGCATCTGCTTCTCCATCGAGTCGCGGATGCTCGGCGGCGGCTCGATCGCCTTGATCTCCACCCGGGTGACCTTGATGCCCCACCGGCCGGTGGTCTCGTCGAGCACGCCGGAGAGGTGCCGGTTGATCTCCTCGCGGCTGGTCAGCGCCCGCTCCAGGTCGAGCGAGCCGATCACGTTACGCAACGTGGTGACGGTGAGCTGCTCGATCGCCTGGATGAAGTTGGCGATCTCGTAGGTCGCCCGGACCGAGTCGACCACCTTGTAGTAGAGGACGGTGTCGATCGACACCACCAGGTTGTCGGAGGTGATCACCGGCTGCGGCGGGAAACTGACCACCTGCTCCCGCATGTCGACCTTGGTACGCACCGCGTCGACAAACGGGACCAGCAGGTTCAGGCCCGGGTTCAGGGTGCTCTTGTACTTGCCGAGCCGCTCCACCACGTCCTGACGCTGCTGCGGCACGATCCGCACCGCCTTGGCCAGCGTCACCACTATGATCAACGCTACGGCCACCAACAGGACCGCTACAAATTCCATACCGTCACCTTTTCGCTTCCGGCAACTCGCCGGGGGAGGAAATGTCGTCCTGCCACACCAGGGCGGTCGCGCCCTGGACCTTTATCACCTGCACCCGGGCACCGGGCGCGAAGGTCTGCGTCGCGTCGTACGGGCGTGCCGTCCACAACTCGCCGTCGATCTTCACCATGCCCTGCTCGGCATCGACCTGCTCGATCACCAGGGCGGTGGCGCCCTCCAGCGCCTGCACCCCGAACGGCTGCTCGCCGCTGTCCACCGACGGCCGCATGTGCCGGCGGATGGTCGGCCGGGCGAGCGCCACCGTCAGCGCCGACACCACGGCGAAGACCACCGCCTGCACGGCGACGGGCGCACCCAGCGCGGCGGCCCCGGCGGCGGCGAACGCGCCGACCGCGAACATGATCAGAAACAGCGTCGTCGTGAAGATCTCGGCGACGGCCAACAGCACACCCAGCACGATCCACACCACGGCGTCCACCCCTCGATCGTGACACGTCCACGCGAATCCACCCACTTCTGATGATCAGTAAGCTCGGTTCAGGCCCGAACCGACCCCCGCGAAGGAGCCGATGGTGACCCTGCTCGCCGAGACCGCCCGCCGGATCGACGCCCTCGTGGCGCAGGCGCAGGCCACCGGCCGCACCCCCTCGGTGGCGCTGGGGATCGTCCGGGACGGCACCCTGGTCCACCTGGCCACCGCCGGTGACCACCCACGCCCCGACGCCGACCTGCAGTACCGGCTCGGCTCGATCACCAAGACCATGACCGCCACGCTGGTCATGCGGGAACGCGACGCCGGGCGGCTCGCCCTGGACGACCCGCTGGAGCGGCACCTGCCCGGCACCCCGGTCGGCGCGCTCACCCTGCGCCAACTCCTCGGCCACGCCAGCGGCCTGCACCGCGAGCCCGACGGCCCGTGGTGGGAACGGACCGAGGGCACCGACCTGGCCACCCTGGTCGCCGGCCTCACCCCGGACAAGCTCGGCCACCCGGCGCTACGCGGCTACCACTACTCCAATCTGGCGTACGGGCTGCTCGGCGGGGTGCTGGAGCGGATCACCGGGACCCCCTGGGCGCGACTGCTCACCGAACGCGTCCTCGACCCGCTGGGCCTGCGCCGCACCACCTACCACGCCACCGAGCCGTACGCCCGGGGCTACGTGGTGCACCCGTGGCACGACACGCTGCGGGAGGAGCCGCGTACCGACACCGGGGCGATGGCTCCCGCCGGGCAGCTCTGGTCGACGGTGACCGACCTCGCCCGCTGGGCGGCGTTCCTGGCCGACCCCACCGACGAGGTGCTGGCCGCCGACACCCTCACCGAGATGTGCACCCCGGTGATGCTCAACGACCTGGACTCCTGGCGCGGCGGGCACGGCCTGGGGCTGGAGCTGTACCGCGACGGCGACCGGGTGTACGTGGGCCACGGCGGCTCGATGCCCGGCTACGTGGCCGCCCTCACCGTGCACCGGCCCAGCCGGACCGCCGTGGTCGGCTTCGCCAACTCGTACGGCTTCCGCACCGGGCACATCGGTGGGCTGGCCCGGCAGCTGCTCACCCTGGTCCTGGACGCCGAGCCGACCCCGGTCGCGCCCTGGCGGCCGGCGTCCGCGCCACCGGCGGCGGAACTGGCCGAGCTGACCGGCCGCTGGTGGTGGATGGGCATCGAGTACGAGGTCCGGGCCGACCCGGCCGGCGAGTTGTGGGCCGGCCGGCCCGGCAACCCGACGCTGCGGTTCACCCCGCAGGGCCCGGACCGCTGGCGGGGTCGCTCGGGCGAGCAGGACGGCGAGATCCTCGCCGTGCTGCGCGACCCGGCCGGGCGGGCGGTGGGGCTGGACATCGGCACCTTCGTCTTCACCCGCACCCCCGACCAGGAACCCTGACCGGGCCGGGCGGGCCGGCGGTGGGTGTCAGTCGGGTTCGGTGACGAAGTCGATCAGGCGTTCCATCGCGTTGATCAGCGGGGTCTCGACGTCGGCGAAGCTGTCCACCCGGGACAGGATGCGCCGCCACAGGTCGGCCGGCTCGGCCACCCCGAGGGCCGCGCAGACACCCTCCTTCCACGGCCGGCCCGGCGGCACCACCGGCCAGGCCCGGATGCCCACCGCGGCCGGCTTGACCGCCTGCCACACGTCCACGTACGGGTGGCCGGTGACCAGCACGTACGGGGAGTCCACCCGGGCCACGATCCGGCTCTCCTTGGAGCCGGGCACCAGGTGGTCGACGAGCACCCCGAGCCGGCGTCCGGGGCCGGGGGCGAACCCGCGCACCTCGGCGTCGAGGGCGTCGATGCCGTCCAGCGGCTCCACCACCACGCCCTCGATCCGCAGGTCGTCGCCCCAGATCCGCTCCACCAGGGCGGCGTCGTGCACGCCCTCGACCCAGATCCGGCTGGCCTTGGCCACCCGCGCCCGCACGTCGGCCACGGCGATCGACCCGGAGGCGGTCCGGCGACGGGCGGCGGGCACCGGGGCGCGGGCCGGCCGGCGCAGGGTCACCGGTTCCCCGTCGAGCAGGAACGCGGCGGGCAGCAGCGGGAAGACCCGCCGCCGGCCGTGCCGGTCCTCCAGCACCACCGCCGACGCCTCGAACCCGACCACGGCGCCGCAGAACCCCGAGTCGGCGTCCTCCACCACGAGATCCGGTTCGGCGTCGACCTCGGGGGTGACCCTGCGCCGCCGCCAGTCGCCCGCCAGCACGTCCTCGCCGTATCGCCCCGCCATGCCGATCACGCTAACCCCCGTCGCGCCCCGGCACCTCCCGACGCGCCCGCCCCGACCCGCCGGCCGCACGGGCCGGGCCGGCGGGTGCCCGGGCAGCCGGGTACGTGACCCCGCCACAGCGGGCCGTGACCACCTGCCCGCAGGGCCCGCCACCTGCGGTGGTGGGCGGACCGGACAGCCGACGATCCGGCAGTCGAGACAGGGGCGGCGGGGAGCACGTACCCTTTTCGGCATGTCCTCCCCCGCAACGGGCGCGGCCACCCTGGCCGCGCGCCGGTCGAGCCGTTTCGTGGCCTGGGTACGCGCCTGGCGGGCCGGCCTGGTGCCCTTCGACGAGGTCGCCGAGTCGGTCGCCGGCGACGAGGAGCACCTGGTCGCCGACGCGCCGGGCACCTGGCGGGACGTGCCGCTGCGCGAGGCCCTGCCGGCGCTGGCCAAGCTCTCCCCCGACGAGATCCGGTTGGTGCTGCCCGCGCCGGGCGACCCGCGCGGGCTGCCCGGTCCGGGCGACTTCGCCGGTGCGGCGCTGCTCGCCGGGGAGGCCGTGGTGGCCGGGGCGCTCGGGCTGATCCCCGAGGTGCGCACCCACACCTCCGGCTCCGGGATGACCTGGGAGACGGTGCTGTGGCGGGTCTACCCGCTGCCGGCCGACGCGGCCCAGGCGTCGCTGACCGCGCCGGGGGCCGCCGAGGCGGAGGCGGAACTCGCCACCGCGCTGGCCGAGTCCACCGCCGCGCTGACCCGGCTCGACGTGGCCCAGTGGCGGCCCGAGCTGGCCGGGGCGCT
>NZ_JACGMO010000100.1:0-28787 GCF_015354745.1 Micromonospora sp. S-DT3-3-22 | reverse complement strand
CGGCGGCGGCGCGGGCCACCTGGGCGGCGGCGCGGCCGTCGTGGCGGGCGTGCCGCATCGCCGCCCCCATCGCGGCACGGGCGTGCCCGACCAGGTCACCGACGGTGTCGCCGGACACCTCCATGGCGGTACGGACGGCCTGGTTGAGGCTGGTCACGGTGTACCGCAGCTCCGGTTCCACCCGGTTGCTCTGCATGATGTCCAGCGGGTAGACCGGCGTGGCGCAGAACGTGCGCACCAGCGCGTTGGTGACGGCCAGCAGGGTGACCGACGTGGTGGTGCGCAGTCGTCGGGCGGCCAGCCGCAGGGCCACGGCGGCGGCGTCGGAGGCGAGTTCACCGCGCCAGTACCGGGGGTCGGCCGGGGTGACCCGCTCGGGCAGGGGCGCGACCGGTAGGCGGCGCAGCTGCTGACGCAGGTACGCCAGCGCGTCGACGTTGCGGCGTTGCCCGTCCGGGGAGCGTTCGAAGACGGCCAGGTCGACCGGCTGCACCGCCGGTCGGGCCGGCGGTGGGGCGTCCCCGTCGGTCCTGGCCCGCAGCAGCGCGGCCAGCTCGGCGGCCAGGAGGTCCGCGCCGAGATGGTCGGCCGCCAGGTGGGACACGGCGAACATCAGCAGCACGGGGATGCCCTCGTGGGTGGCGACCGCGAACCGGATCGGCAGCTCGGTGTCGTGGGCGAACGGGCGGGTGCCGGCCCGACGCAGGCAGTCGGCGACGATGTCGGCGAAGCTGACCGGGTCACCGTCGGGCCGGTCGACGACCTCGACGGTGACGACGCCCTCGCCGAGCACGTGCTGGCCGCCCTGGCCGTCGACCCCAGCCGGGAAGAGCGTCCGCAGCGACTCGTGCCGCCTAAGCAGGTGGGACAGCTGTGCCAGCACGTCGTCGACCTCGAGCAGCAGGGGTACGGGCAGCCACCGGGTCAGCACGAAGAACGGCTTCATCTCCGGCAGCCACCGGCGTAGGACGTCCCAGGTGCCCTGCTGGCCCCAGGTCAGGTGGGCGGTCCGGCTGCGGCCCGCGTGGAACGTCACCTCGGCGGTGCGGTGGTTGATCAATGGGTGGTCCTCACGGGCTGGGATGGACGGGGCATCAGGTAGCGGCGGGCACCGCCGCCGGGGCGGGCCGGACGAACAGCACCCGCCGCAGGCAGAACACGCTGTAGGTCAGCCCGGCGGTCCAACTGGCCACCACCGCCCACATCACGGCGTCGATGCCGAACGGCCCGTTCAGCAGCCAGGCGAAGGGGATCTGCACGGCGACGAAGGCGATCAGCGTGCAGATCAGCGGCGCGGTCGTCCGGCCGGCGCCGTTGAGGTAACCGTGGATGACCACCATGGCGGTGTAGAGGAGCAGGAAGGGATAGATGATCGTCAGGTAGCGTCCGGTCAGTTCCCGGGTGGCCGGATCGTCGGTGAACAACGCGGCGAGCGGGGCGCGGGCGACCAGCACCACCCCGGCGACCAGCACCGACAGCACGGCCGTCAACCGCAGCGTGCGCAGCAGCCCGTCACGGGCCCGGGCCAGGTCCCCCGCGCCGAGGTTCTGGGCGGCGAAGGCGGTCACCGCGCCGGAGAAGTCGAGGAACAGGATGCCGGTGAACAACTCGATCCGGGAGACGATCGTGAACGCGGCGAGGACCACCTCCCCGTAGGACTGGATGATCCCGACCAGCACCATGATCCCGAGGGCGAGCACGATGTGCTGGCTGGCCAGGGGCAGGCCCAGCCGGGCGGCGTCGACGAGTTCCCGGCGGACCGCAGGCCGTGGCCCGCCGCGCCGCACCGGGTGGGCGCGCGCCGCCCAGACCAGCCCGACCACCAGGGCGACCGTGCTGGCCACGGCGGTGGCCAACGCCGCGCCGACCACACCCCCGTCGAGGACGGCGACGAAGACCAGCACCAGGACGACGTTGGCGATGCTGCCGACGCCCTGCACCCACATCGCCGACCGGGAGTCACCCAGCCCGCGGAAGTAGGCGCTGACCGCGGCGCTGCCGAAGATCCCGGGGAAGCCGAGCGCCAGGGTGCCGAAGAACCGGGCCGAGTCGGCGGCGAGCCGCCCGTCGATTCCCATCACCGCCAGCGCCGGATCGACAAGGAGCGTCGCCAGGACGACACAGCCGGCGGCCCAGACGACCGTGAGGAGGGTGAGCGCGGCGACCACGTCGCGGCGACGGTCGACCTGCTGGCCACCGGTCAGGTGGGCCAACCGGATGGTGAACGCCGTGCCCAGCCCGATGAACATGGCGTTGAGCAGATAGAACAGGGGCCCGCAGGCGCCCACCACGGCCAGCCCCTCGACCCCGACGTAACGGCCGACGACGACGCTGTCGACCAGCAGGTAGCCCTGTTGCAGCAGGTTCGCCGCGGTCAGCGGCAGGGCGAAGCCGACGATGCGCCGCAGCGCCGGCCCGGTAGTCATGTCCGACATGCCACCCTCCGATCGGTGTCGTCAGGCGGCGGCGTCCGCGAAGGCGACCAGGTCCTCGACGTGGTACGCGATCTCGGCGACGGTCCGGTCGGCGAGCAGGTCCGCGACGTCGTACTGCACGTCGTGCCGCACGGCGATGGTGTTGGCCACCGAGGCGGCCATGATGGAGTCGCCGCCCAGGTCGAAGAAGTCCGCCTCCACGTCGAGCGTCGGATAGCCGAAGGCGAGGGCGAGGCACTGCGCCACGGACCGCTCGACGTCGGTGTACCCACCGTCCGGCCGGCCCTCCAGCTCGACACCGACCGCGTCGACGGTGGCCCGGATCTTGTCGGCGGCCTGCCGCAGCCGCTGCTCCAACGCCTGCATCTCCCGGTCGACCTTCGCGTCGATCTCGGCGGAGAGCCGCACGTCGTAGGAGCGCAGCAGGTGGATCAGCTCCCCCCGGTAGTGCAGCTCCCCGGCGAACAGCCGGGACCGGCCGGAACGCAGGCCCGCGTCGAGGACCTCCAGCCCGACCCGGGTGGGCAGGGCCCGGAACATGGTGTCGCCGCTGGTGCCGTGGTCGACGGCCATGCCGATCTCCTTCCACGCGACCCAGTCCAGCGCGATCACGTGGGTCGACCCGCCGGCCTGGCTGCGGGCCACGTTGTCCAGGTAGTAGTTGGCCGCCGCGTAGTCGGCCTGGCCGGGGGCGGGGAACACCGACGCCACCGACGAGAAGTGCACGACGAAGTCCGGCCGGTCGTCCCGGGTGAGCTGGTCGAGCAGGAACGCGGCGTGCAGCTTCGCCCGGACCACCGCGTCGAAGTCGGCGAGGTCCCGGAACATGACGGTGCTGCCACCGGGCAGGCCGGCGGCGTGCACGATGCCGTCGATGCGGCCGTGCCCGCCCCGGGCGTCGGCCACGGCGGCGGCCAGCGCGTCCGGGTCACCGGCGTCGGCGGCGACCACCCGGACCCGGGCACCGAGTTCCTCCAGCTCCCGCACCGCGCGTACCCGTGCGGCACGGGCGTCGCCGGCCGGCGCGGACAGCAGGTCCGGCCACTGGTCGCGCGGCGGCAGGCCGGACCGGCTGAGCAGCACCAGGGTCACGTCGGGCTGCCGGGTGGCGAACGCGTGGGCGACGGCCAGGCCGAGCGCGCCGGTGCCGCCGGTGACCAGGTAGGTGCCGCCCGGCCGCAGGTAGCTCTGCGGGCCGTCGGTGTCGACCTGTGGCACCTCGACGAAGACCTCGTGCAGGCGTCGGCCGTCGCGCCACAGGAACACCCCGCGTTCGGGGGAGAGGATCTCCGCCCGGACCGCGTCGGGCGACACGCCCGGGTCGACGTCGAGGTGGGTGACCCCGAGGTACGGGTACTCCCGGCCGATGACCTTGCCGAAGCCGACCAGCGCGCCGTTCTCGACCACCACGTCGGGTTCGGCGTCGTGGGCGCAGACCGCGCGCCGGGTGAGCACCGTCAGCTCCAGCTTGACGCCGGCCGCCATCAACGCCTTGGTCAGCTGGAACAGGCTGTGCAGGTTCTTGCCGGTCCGCAGGTCGAGTTCGGCGAGGTCGGCGGCGGGGGTGGCGTCGAAGCCGAGCGCGTGCACCAGGTGGGTGATGCCGTCGTCGTCGACCAGCCGGGCGATCTCGGCGAAGGAGTCCGCCGAGCGGGCGTCGAAGGGCGCGCCGCCGGGGCGTACCGGCTCGCCGAGCCGCAGCACCCGCAGGTCGTCCAGTCCGGTCGCGGCGAGCAGTTGCCCGGCGTCGGTGTCCGGGTCGACCAGGGCCAGCACCCGCGCCCCGGGCGTCGGCGACGCCGGGTCGGCGGCGGGGGCGAACACCACGTCGTGGGTGACGGGGTGCTCCTCGTCGACGGTGCCCAGGGACAGCTGCGCCCGCCAGGTGTCGGGGAACTGCACCCACGCGGGGGTGGTGTCGAAGGCGTACCCGGGAAGGCGGACGATCCGGCGGCGGCCGTCGGAGAGCCGCCGCCAGTCCACCGGCGCGCCGGCCAGGTAGCGGCGGGCCTCGTCGCCGAGCGGGCCGTCCGGCGGCGGCGACGCCCCGTCGGCCAGCGAGGCGACCAGTTGCCGGCGCAGGTCGGCGACGTCGTGGACGACGAACGCCGCCCGGTGCCGGTGCCCGCTGCGGGAGACCTGGCTGGTGTGGCAGACGTCGGCGATGTCGACCCCGTCGAGGCCGGCGGCGTCGATGAACCGCACGTACCGCTCACCGAGGCGGACCAGGGACTTCAGGGTGGCCGCGCTGAGGGTGAACAGGAACGGCCCCGGGCCGGCGGGGGCCGCCGGTGTCTCGGCGACGTGCTCCTCCAGCACGACGTGGGCGTTGGTGCCGCCGAGGCCGAAGGCGCTGACCCCGCAGCGCCGTGGGCCGTCGGGGGACTCCCACGGCCGCAGGCTGGTGGAGACGTACAGCGGCCCGGCGGCGAAGTCGAGCTTCGGGTTGGGGTTCTTGAAGTTGGCCTGCGGCGGGATCATCCGGTTGCGCAGCACCGCGATGGCCTTGATCAGACCGATGACGCCGGAGCCCTCGAACAGGTGCCCCACGTTCGCCTTGACGGTGCCGACCGCGCAGAACCCCCGGTCGCCGGTGTACCGGGCGAAGGCGCGTTTCATCCCCTCGTGCTCGATCGGGTCACCGACCCGGGTGGCGGTGCCGTGGGCCTCCAGGTAGCCGAGGGTCCGGGGGTCGACGCCCGCGTTGCGCCAGGCGGCGTCCAGCAGGTCGGCCTGCGAGTCGGAGTCGGGGTTGGTGATGCCCTCGGTGTTGCCGTCGTGGTTGACGGCGCTGCCCTTGATGACGGCGTAGATCCGGTCGCCGTCCGCCACCGCCTGCGACATCCGCTTGAGGACGACCGCACCGGACCCCTCGCCGAAACCGGTGCCGTCGGCGGCCTCGTCGAAGGTGCGGGTGACCCCGTCGGAGGACTCGATGCCGATGTTGGAGTGCGGGTGCTTGACGGGGGAGAAGACGATCCGGGCGCCGCCGACCACCGCCATCTCGCAGTCCCCGGCGAGCAGCGCGTTCTTGGCCTGGTGCACGGCGACCAGGGTGGCCGAGCAGGCGGTGTCCACCACCAGGCTCGGGCCGCGCAGGTCCAGCAGGTGCGACAGCCGGTTCGCCAGCATCGCCGGGATGTTGCCGGTGATGGCCTGCTGGCCGTTGTTCGGGTCGACGCGGCAGATGTAGTCCAGATAGGTCGATCCGGGGTTGACCGCGAAACCGACGAACACGCCTGTCCGGCTGCCCCGGAGCCGGTCGAAACCGTAACCGGCGTCCTCGAAGGCGAGGAACATGGCGCGCATGACCATTCGGTGGTGCGGGTCGGTCAGCGTGGCCTGCCGGGGGTTCATTCCGAAAACGGTGTGGTCGAAGGTGTCGACCTCGTCGAGGAAACAACCGTTGTGGTATTCGACGTCGGGCTCGGTCACCGGTTCGATGCTCGTCGCCCGGAGATACCTGATGTATTCGGCCAGCTTTTCCCGGCGGTTCGTGGGAAACGGTCGGGTGAGGCTCGCCCCGGAACTGATGATCTGCCAGAAGGTGTCGAGGTCGTCGGCCCCGGGCACCTCGACCGACAGGCCGACGACCGCGATATCCGTGTCCATGCGGTGAATCACCTCTCCGCGATGCGGGTGAGAAATGCGCTGAGGGTCTTGCCGTTGACCTCGTCGAACCCGGTGACACCGGCCGCGCGCAGGGTGGTGACCGCCCGGACCCACTCCACGGGGGTGGACAGTTGCCGGGCGAGCAGTTCGGCGGCGCGGTCGGTGTCGAAGACGTCCCCGGTGACCCCGGAGACCACGGGGGTGTGCCCGGGGGCGAAGTCGCAGCCGTCCAGGACGGCCCGGAACCGCTGCTCCGCCGACGCCATCAGCGGGGTGTGGAAGGGGCCGCTGACGTTGAGCGGGACGACCCGTGCCCCGGGCAGCGCGCCGATCGCCTTGGCGGCGACGGCGAGTTCGGCGCGATCCCCGGCGATCGTGCTCTGGGTGTCGGCGTTGAGGTTCGCCACGAACACCCGGGGCAGGCCGGTCTCGGTCAACGCCCGCCGGACGAACGACACCGGCAGGCCCTGCACCGCCGACATGCCCCCACCCGTGACCTGGGACATCAGCTCGGCCCGCCGGTCGACCAGCCGCAGGGCGGCGTCGAGGTCGAGCACCCCGGCGGCGACCAACGCGTTGTACTCGCCGAGGCTGTGGCCGGCGAAGTACCGGTAGTGCCCGGGTCGTTCGGCGGTCACCTGCTGGGCCAGCAGGGCGTTGACGAAGAACACCGCGGGTTGGGCGTAGCGGGTGTCGCGCAGGCGTCGGTGCGGGTCCCGGGTGCACAGCTCCTCGATGGACCAGCCGAGGATCTCGTCGGCCCTGGCGGTGGCCTCGGGGAACAGGCCGAACAGGTCGGCGCCCATGCCGCGGCGCTGCACCCCCTGGCCCGGGAAGAGTAGACAGTGCACGTGGTGTCCTTTCACGGTCGCCGGGAGGCTCGTCGGATCGACTCGAAGCGCAGCGTCCGGCCGCCGAGGCACTCCCGGGTGAACCGGCGGGCGGCGGGGCCGGGGCCGCAGTCCAGCACCGTGGTGATCCCCGCGTCGGTGACGGCGTGGACGCTGGCGGTCGCCCAGTCGACCGGGCGGACCAGCACCTGGTCGACGAACTCGTCGAGCAGGTCGGCGTCGGGCGGCAGGGTCCGGGGGGCGTCCGCCGCGTACACCGGTATCCGCAGCTCACCGGCGGCGGGCAGGGGGCCGACGAAGGTCCGGTCCCGGCGTACCTCGTCGGCTGCGGCGGCCAGGTGCGGGCTGTGGAACGGCAGGGTGTTGGTGAGGAACGTCCACGTCGCCGCGCCGCTGCGGAACACCGCCTCGTGGTGGGCGTGGAAGTGCAGCAGGTCCTCGGTGTGCCCGCTGAGCACGCCGGTGGTGGGGGTGTTGACCAGGCCGACCGCTACCGACCGTCCGGTGTCCCGCCGGTAGCGGTCGACCAGGGCGGCGAGATCCGCCCGGGAGGGGCCGCTGACCAGCGCCATCGGGCCGGGTCGCTGACGTGGGTCGCCAGCGCTGGCGTACCGCTCGGCCAGTTCGGTGGGGACCTGGCGGCCGGTGGTGGCCTGGTGCCCCCGGGCGAGGCTCAACGCGACCAGCTTGAGCGAGGTCTCGGCGAGGGCGAGGAAGGCGTCCGTCCGCTTCGGCCGCAGGCCGGCGACGATGGCCGCCTGGAGCCCGATGCTGTGCCCGATGGCGGCGGTGACGGTGTCGAGGGCGGCCCGCCGGGGTTGCAGGTCGCACAGCTGGATCAGGTGGACGCAGATCCCGGCGACGACCGAGTCGTCGGTGCCGGTGGGCGGCGCGGTGGCGGGGGCGGTGAACCACCGGCGCAGCCGGCTCCCGGCGGGGACGGCCGGTTCGGGTACGCCGCCGAGATGCTCCCGCAGGTCGTCGAGGGCCCGGAACATGCGGTCGAAGAAGAGCGCGTTCTCCGGTTGCGCGTGCAGCGCTCCGAGGGTGGGCAGCAGATTTCCCTGGTGACCACCTATTCCGTCGAAAAGGGCCAGGGTGCGCCAGGAAGGGGTGAGCATTTCCACGGGGATTCCTTGCTGGTCGGGCGGAATATGTGCGCGGTTGACCCGACGCGACGGGCAGCGGAAAGGATGCGTCGATTGCCGACGGCTGGCTGCTGATTCTGGCGGTGTTTATCTCGTCCGGCGGAACTTGCACCGCGAACAATATGCGACCCATCGCGCACGGTCAATAGTTCGGTCGCGCTGCGCGATATGTCGGCCGGTGAACGGCCGTTTTGGCAGCTCAGTCGGCTTTGCCTGGGCGGAGTGACCGGGTGTGACGAAACAATTGTCAGGCAGGAGCGGTTTGTCCCGCCGATCCTTTTATGTGCGACGAAACGGCGCGGATTTAACGGTCGCGTCACCGTTCATAAACCTGGTTGTGGTCACGGCGGACGCCACCCGGGTGCGCGACGGCCGACCCGGCCCGCTGCCCCCGGCCGGCGGCGCGGTCGCCGGGGCACAGGTGACGAACGGGGCGGGCCCGAAGGCCCGCCCCGCCGCTTGTTGGCGACTGCCAGGGGATTTGAACCCCTAGACCACATCTGCGATCCGCAACCGCGCTAAGTGGCAGTCACCATGAGCGTAGGCCCGCGTGCCGGGCCGACGCAGTCGCCCTTGTGACAGCTCAACTGACGTTGCCGGTGCTGCGCGCACCCCCACCCACCTGGATGGCGCCGTTGAGCGAGACGTTGTCGGTGACCGACCACAGCCGCTTGGCCGGTGCCCCCGACCAGGACGGGTTGCACAGGATCGCCGGCTCGCAGTTCTGCACCAGGTTGTCGCGGATCGCCATGATCGGGCCGCCCGCGGCGAAGGCCCAGATGCCGACGCCGGTCCCGGCGGCCACCGAGATCCGGTTGTCCGAGACGAACACGTTGCGGATGCTGCCGATCTTGATGCCCCGGATCGTGCTCGCGTTGCGCCACCACGCCGCGTAGAGGTGGATGTCGTTGCCGGTGACCCGGATCGTGCGGGCCTGGATCGGCGGTCCCTTGTGGTACGACACACCGATGTGCACGCCCTCGGCGATCTGGTCGATGCGGCAGTCGGAGACCTCGACGTCGCCGACGGCCGTGCCACCGCCGATCACCACCGCGCAGGCCCCCACCGACACCTCCGCCGCCGCGGTCAGCTCCTGCCGGTAGCCGCCGGCGTACTTCTCGCCGAAGGCGGGCTCCAGCAGGATCCGGTCGGCGACACCCCGCAGGTGCCGGGCCGCCGCCGACGGGGTCTGCACCGGACGCGACGGGGGCGACGCCGCCACCGCCGCCTCCCAGGCGCCCTGACTCAACGCCGAGTCGAACCGCAGGCTCGCCCCCGGCACGGGCAGCGCCACCTCACGGCGGTCCCGGGCGATGTCGTCGGCCTCCCGCACGTCGATGCCCTCACCGACCAGGTAGTCCCGCAGCGTCTTGCGACCCTCGTCGGTGTCGAAGATCCGCCCGGCGTTCTGCCCGAGCCGCCCCTTGAGCGAGGCGAGCTGCCGCTTGTACGAGGGCAGCTGGGCCGGGTCCTCGGTGGCGGCGTCCGCCAGCCGCAGCACGTACGCTCCGGCGCCCTGCGCGGTACGCAACTCCTCGGCGGTCGGCGGGCGCAACGTGGACAGGGTCTTCCACTCACTCAGCGGGACCATCGAGTTCATCCGGACACCCCACCGACCGACCCGCAACGCCGTGTTCCACTCGCCCGTCTCCAGCCGGTCGTCCCGGTCCAGGGCGAGCCGGCCCACCAGCTGGGCGGCGAGCTGACTGCGGAACTTCTCGTCCTTGACCAGCTCGGCCAGGGTCAGCGAGGCCGGCCGGGGCGGGCAGGAGAACCGGCACCGGGTGACCACGGCGTGGTCCGGGTTTACCAGCAGCACCCCCTGCTGGCCGTGACCGACGAGGAAGTCCGAGTCGAGCACCCGGACCTTCCCCGGCGGGGTGCCCTGGTCGTTGCGGACGGTCAGGCAGGTGCTCCGCGGCGACGCGCCGGCCACCCCGGTCAGCTGGCACTGGTCGATCGTCACCTCGGCGCAGTTGATCGCCGAGACCGGCCCGAGCCGCCCCTGCACGTCGGCCGGGCCGGGGGTCTCCACCGCCAGCTGCGCCACCGACACGGTGCCGCAGTTGACGAACATCAGCGCGTACTCCTGGCCCTGCACCCGGATGCGGCTGGCCGGCCCGCTGCCCAGCACCCGGATGTTGGCCCGGCCGGTGAAGGTGACCGGCACGGTGCTGGTGTAGAGGCCGGGGGCGAAGCAGATCAGCACGTCCCCGGCGGGCAGCGTGTTGAGCGCCTGCACCCAGTCGATGCCGGGCCGGATGGTGATCGTCGCCCAGCCACCGGTGGCGGACGCGGCGAGCTGGTTGATGGCGGCCTGCACGGTGGTCGCCCCGGCCAGCGACGGCCGCCCGGTCGGGTCGTACGACACCCGGTCGGCGCGCGACAGCGCGCCGGTGAAGGTCACCGGCAGGTGGACCGGCTGGCCGGCCTCGTCGAGGAGTTGGGCGGTGACCTCCTGGGTGGCGGCGGCCGAGTCGAGTTGCCAGGCGCACCGGGCCCGCCCGTCGGTGCCGGTCTCCACGGTGACGGTGACGGCGGTGACCGCCCCGGCGGTGAGCCGGCCCGCCCCGCCGGTGACGGTGAACCGGACCCGGGCCTTGGCGACCGGCTGGCCGCCCATGGCCACCCCGGTGACCAGGTCGTGCCCCAGCGGCACCAGGGTCGCCGGGTTGCCCGGCACCGGCACCGCCTCCTGGCCGTCCCCGCCGAGCAGGCTCAGGGTGGCCTGCCCGGTCAGCGGGGCGAACACCGGCCGGCAGTCGCGCAGCACACTCCACTGGCTGCCGTCCCAGCTCACGACGCCGATCCGGCCGTGCGCCCGGCGCGGCCCGTGCGGGGTCTGCGCGACGGGCGTGGTGCCGACCCGGGGCCACTGCACGTCGTGCACCGCCGAGCGGGCGGGGAACGACCACCAGTCGCCGGTGCGGAAGCTGCCCACCGCCGAGAACCGGATCTTGATGCCGAGTTCCAGGTCCAGTTCGCCGCCGCCGGCCGGCACGGTGCCCCGGCCGTCCCAGCGGCGGACCCGGGGCCGGGACGGGAAGTCGGCCCGGTCGAGGCTGCCGGTGGCGGTGCCCGGCCGGATCACGATCCGGTCCCCCTCCACCCGGTCGACCTGCACCAGCGTGCCCGGCAGGGCGTTCTGCTCCCGGCCGTCGTCGGTCAGCTCCACCCAGGAGCCGTTGGTGAAGCCGGCGCTGCCGTCCCGGCCGGGCACCTTCACGGTCAGCACGTCCACGTCGATGCTCTCCCAGGTCGCCACCGTGGCGGCGTTGTCCCGGGACCAGACGTAACCGGCCGTGCCGGGCGCCCCGCCGGTGAGGATCTCCACCCGGTAGAACTGGTTGTCCAACCCGGTGTACGGCGACCCGGTCGGGATCACGCAGTCACCGCCGGAGCTGCCCGTCGGATCGGCGCGGACCGCGAGGGTGCCGGTCGAGGCGGCGGTCAGCTCCGCCCAACCGGGCGGGGTGTCCGCGCAGCCGACCGGGGTGTTCGGCGGCCCGGCCTGCAACAGCCGCACCTGCCACACGGTCCGCAGCCGGGTGGTGGTGTCCGGCCCGCCGAGGGCCACCTCCCGCAGCGCCGGATCCTCGATCGCCGTCACGTGCTGCGACCACACCTGGAGCCACGCCGCGTAGACCCCCGGCGGCACCGGGGCGCCGGCGGCCAGCCAGGTGCCGTCGAGCCTACGGACGAACGGCCCGGCAGCCGGCAGGTCCGGCTGGGCGAACACGGAGACCGGGGTGTCGTTCTCGCAGAGCACCCCGTCGAGGTAGTAGCGGCCGGCCGACAGCTTCAGGTCGGCCCCGCCGGTCAACCCGAACGCCGCGCCGACCAGCGGCGCGCCCGCCGCGCCGACCACGTCGGTCAGCGCGGTGGCCCGCAGGTGCGCCTGGATGTCCTGCTGTTCGTTCCAGTCCGCGTCCAGGTCGACCCGGCCCTGCTGCTTGCGGACGCTCGTCGCGTGCCGCCGCTGGTCGAACGTGACGCGGCTGATGTCGCCCTTCATGGTGTGGTTCCTCCGGTCGGCAGGACGGGCAGGGCAGCGGCCACCCGCCCCAGCGGCAGGTACTCCGCCAGCGCGAGGGTGAGGTTGTGCAGACGTTGCGGGGTCACGGCACGACGGAACGCCCCCAGCTCGGCCCCGGACTCCGCACCGGTACGCAGCTCCAGCGCGGCGGTGGCGGCCAGCCGGCCGTAGGTGGCGTCGCCGTAGCGGGTGCTCGCCCACGCCGGCCCGACCCGGGTGGCCACGTCCGGGTCGTCGGGGTGGGCCTGCTGGGCGAGGTCCGGCTGGCAGCGGTAGCGGCGCGGGGTGACCGAGCCGGGCCGCAGGTAGCTGAACCGGACGTACCCCTGCTGCCGGCGGGCCACCGTCACCGGCTGGTCGAACAGGCAGTCCGTGGCGGTCAGCACCCGCGCCGTGGTGGCGCCCAGCACCGTCACCCCGGTCAGCTCCGCCGCCGCGTCCCCGGCGGCCACCGTGCCGTGCACCAGCGAGTCGGTCACGGTCAGCGGGCCGTCGGTGGTGGTCAGCGCTCCGGTCACGCAGCGGTGTACCACCACCCGGGTCCGGTCGTTGCCGGCGGTGACGCTGAGCCCGGTCGCCGCCGGCCCGAGGGTGCAGTGCCGCAGCTCGACCAGGCCCAGGCCCGGCCCACCCCCGGCGGGCGCGGTGACGGTCACCGCCCCGGCGACCAGCAGTCCGTCGACGACCAGCTCACCCGGGCGGTCCCCGACGCCGACCCCGGTGACCGCCAACGCGCCCAGCAGGCAGGGCCGCACCCCGACCGGGTCGAGGTCGCCCTGCCGGCGGGGCCGGTCCGGCGGCCGGGGCCACTGCGCGGCCAGCACGCTCAACCGGCTGCCCTGCCCCACCCGCACCGACAGGTTCTCCCGGTAGCGGTGGCTGTCCAGCACCACGATCCGGCCGGTGCTGCCCGGGTGCGCGGCCTGGAAGTCGTGCCAGGCGGTCACCGCCTCACCCAGCGAGGCGACCACCTCCCCGGCCTGCGGCGGCTCGGTCACGCTCACCGCGAGCTGCCAGTCCACCGGCCCGTCCGCCGCCCCCAGGTCACCCCGGCGCGGGTACGGGCCGGCACCGACGTCGGCGCTGAACGCGTACCACCAGGAGACCGCGAGGCGGTGCACCGGCCGGCCGGCGGCGACCGTGATCCGGCCGCGCACCGGGTCGACCCGCACCACGCTGCCGGTCGGCAGCTCCCAGCCGGCCAGGTCGCAGATCCGCAGCAGGTCCAGCGGCACCGGGCGCAGCTCGTCGGCCGGGGTGGGCTGGATCCACACCACGAACGACGGGTCGTCGTCGCGGAACCAGCGCCGCTGCTCCGCCGACGGCGGGCTGTCCGAGGCCAGCGCCGCCAACTCGTCGCGCAGCGGCCGACGGCGCAGCGGACCGGGCACGTTCGCCTCGTCGGCCCGGTGGTCGATGTCCGGCTCGGTCACCGTCGGCCCGGTCAACTGCCGGCCCACCCCCACCGGGTCGATCCACCACCGGCCGTCCGACGGCGTCACGACCGGCGCGGCCGTCGCCCGGTCCAGCCGGTACGACGGCAGCGGCCACACGTACAGGCCGATGTGGCCGATGTTGGGGCGGCCGGTCCCGGTGTCCATCGCCCGCACGTCCACCGTCCGGCAGACCGTCTCGAACGGCCCGCCGACCAGCTCCAACGGTGCGGCGTCCCGGATCGACGCGGTGGCCGGCGCATCCCGGACGTGGTTGACGTGCTGGGTGGCGACCAGCCGTTCGAAGAACTCGACGACGGCGGCGCTCCAGCCGGTGTTGGCCCGGGTCAGCTCCTCCAGGGCGGCGGCGGTGCCCTTGCGCCGGCGGAACCGGATCGTGTCGGCGACCCGGGCCCGGTCGGACAGCCCGCCGCCGTCGGCCAGCGGATGCAGCTGACCCGCCCCCACCAGCTCACCGAGATAGGGCACCACCCACTCGGCGCAGGTCTCCACGAACCAGTCGTCGGTGAGCTGGTCGATGTCGGCGTCGAGCGCGGCGGCCTGGCCGGCCAGCACCTCCACCAGGGCGCGCAGCATCCCGCCGGCGGCCTCGTCCCGGCTGCGCAGGGCGGCCGGTAGCAGGCCCCAGATCTCCTCGACCCTCACGATGCCTCCAGCAGGGTGACGTCACCGGCGTCCACGGTGAGCAGATCGGCGGGTAGCAGCACGTCACCGACCCGACGGGCCGGCGCTGCGGTGATCACGTCGAGCCGGGCCGGTGCCTGCCCGGCGTCGTACAGCAGCTCCAGCACGACCGCCGCGACGCCGGGCACCCGGTGCAGCAGCGCCTGCACCTCGCTGGCGCGTACCGGTTGCGCGTAGTCGCGGGCATCGAAGTTGAACCCGGTGACCAGCGCCGCGCGGGCGGCGGCCGAGACCGCCGCGAACCGGTACCCGGGGGTGAGCAGCAGCCGCGCGGTCACCGCCACCCGACGCCGGTGGTGACCGAGGATGCGCACCGGCACCGACGCCTGGCGGGCGGCGTCCAGCGCCCGCAGCAGGTCGGCGCGGACCGGCGCGTCCGGCGGGATCTCCGCCCCGTCCGGGCCGGCGACGGTGAGCAGGACGAGCTGCCGGGCGTCGTCCCAGACCAGGTCCGCGCGGGCCTTGCCGATCCCGGCGAAGGCGCGGGTGAAGTCGGCGTGGTCGTCCAGCGAGACGACCCGGCCCAGGGTGCGGACCGCCAGCGGCGCGTTGCGGCGGGCCCGGTCCACCCCCTCCGGGTCGTCGGCCCCGGCGGCCGGCACCGGGTTGCCCACCTCCATCAGGCCCAGCGGCCGGGACAGCGGGATCGTCAACCGGCCCGGCGCGAGGTCGGCCGACCGTCCGACGCCGCTGCGGTAGGTGGCCACCACGTTGTCCCGCCCGGTGGGCAGCCGCGCCCCGGTCAGGCCGTCGCCGAAGGTGACCGTCACGACGCCGTCGTCGGCCCGGCGCACGGTGTAGACCCGGGCGGTGGGGGCCTGCCCGAGCAGGGCCGGCACCTCCTGCCAGCGCACCCCGTCGACCCAGACCGCGAGGGTGGTACGGGAGCCGCTCGCGGTCGCCGCCGGCACGTGGGTCAACGGCGCGTGCCGCAGCGTGAACCGGGGGAACGCCTGCCGCGCGTCGCCGCTGCCCAGCACCTCGGCCCGGCTCTCCCCGTGGGTCGCCGGTGTCACGTTGCCCAGCACCCGGACGCTGTCCCGCCGGTAGCGTCGGGTCACGGTCGCGGTCAGGTCCACCGTGGTCGCGTCCCGCACCCGCAGCACCGTCACCACCTCGCCGACCGGCCCGCCGTCCGGGTCGACGCCGGTGAGCACCAGCGGCCGGCCCGGTTCCAGTCCGGGCGTCGGCCGGGCCAGCTCCAGGGTCGCGGTCGCGGCCAGCGGGGCGGTCAGCGGCGGGGCGGTCGTCGGGAGCAGCCGGCTGCCGCCGAGCACGGTGGTGGTCCGCCGGGTGAAGGTGTTCGAGTCGCCGCCGGCCACGGTGACCCGGGTGGTACGGGCGGCGATGCCGAAGTCGGCGACCGGCAGCTCCGCCACCGCGTCGACCCGACGCACCTGCGGCACCCCGGCGGTCTCCAACACCAGCCACGACCCGGCCAGGATCGACGGGTACGACTGGTCCAGGTGCAGCGCCCGCTCGTCCTTGCCCAGCGGGGCGTCGACCCAGCTGTCCTTGCGGGTGGCGTACGCACCCGGCAGCACCTGGTTGGTGCCCGGGTTCACCTCGCCGACCCGCAACGCCACCGGCAACGCCGACCACGGCTGCGCCTGGTGGCCGAAGAGCGCCGCCCGCTGCGTCAGCAGGTGCACCTGCACCTCCCGTCCCGACTGGCGCAGCTCCGTGCCGAGCGGCTGGGCGGTCACCGCCGCGTCCAACCCGACCACCGTGTACGCCGGCACCAGCGCGCCGCCGTCGGACGCGGCCACCACCGCCGGCAGCACCGCCGTGGCCGAGCGCACCCGGCGCACGTCGTACCAGTCGGGGCCGAGCACCAGCAGCGCGGTGCCCGGGGTGAGCACCGTGTCGGTGCCGGCCAGGTGCAGGGTGTCGTCACCGGGCCGGGGCGCGTGGGGCGCGGTGACCCGCAGCCCCACCGCGTTCAGCTCCGGGCGGGCCAGCAGCGGGGCCACCGTCTCGAAGACCTGCGGCAGCTCGCCGGGGCCGGGCACGCTCTGCGCCTGGCTGCCCACCGGGATCGGCACCCCCTCCGGGGCGCCGGGGGTGGCGGTGACGGTGAACGACAGCCACGTCGTCGCGGCCACCCCGGGGCGCAGCTCGTAGCCGATCGCGCGGGCCAGCATCAGCACCGAACCGCGCTCGGTGGCGGTGCCGAGGAAACCCTCGTTGGCGATCCGCTCCTGGTAGAAGGCGAGCACGTCCAGCGTGCCCGCCCAGGCGTGCAGCAGCGCCACCGCCGGGTCGTCGACCTCCCGGGTGGTCAGCCCGGCCAGCTCCGGCCGGCCGGAGAGCCGGTCGACCAGCTCGGCGGCGAAGTCCGCCTGCCGGCCCAACCGGTACCCGATGGCGGCCCGGCCGGGCGGATTGGGTTCCCGGCCCACTCGTGACGTCACAGTCCACCCACCAGGTCGAGGTGCAGGATGCCGTGCTCCGGCACGCTGGGATCGTTGTCGAGGCGGATCACCTCGGTGTCGCCGGCCCGCAGCACCCGGGCGTCCAGTTCCCCGCCGGCGGCCACCCCCACCGGGTGCAGCTCGGTCACCCGCACGTCGGTGACCCCGGGGACGGTGACCGCGGCGGCCAGCAGTTGACTGACGTACAGCGGGGTGCCGAAGCTGAACCGGTCGGGGTGGAAGAACCCGCGCGCCCCGCCCGGCAGGTCCCGGGCGGAGAAGAGGTCCAGCAGGGCCCGGCGCACGTCGGAGCGGAACGCCCCCGGGGTGACGCACACCCACAGCCGCAGCTCCACCGGCAGGTCCACCGGGTCGCGCAGTTGCAGGTCGTAGCCGGCGACCCGGAACCGGTCGAGCCGCCCGGCCAGCCGGCGGGCCAGCTCCGGTTCGTCGGTGAGCCGCTGCCCGCCGGTCAGGTCGAGGGTGAGGAACACCGTCCACCAGGAGCCGGTCCAGCGGACCCGGGCGGTGGCGTTGGCCACCTCGGGCAGCCGTCGCGCCGCCGCCACCCAGTCGGCGGTGGTGACCGCCCGTTCCTGGGTGGCGAAGGCGACCGGGGCGTGCTGCCGGGCGTGCTCGACGTCCTCCGGGTCGGTGCCGCCGACGGCGGGCAGCGGATTGGTCGCGGCGAGCAGCCCGACCCGGTCGGTGACCAGGGTGGTCAGCGCGTCGTGGCCGAGGTTGCCGGCCGCGCCGCCGCCGCGCCACCAGGCGACCTGGAAGACCGTGCCGGCCGGCGGCCGCCGTCCCGACACGTCGTCGCCGAAGCGCAGGCTCACCCGGCCGTCGCGTTCCCGTTCCGGGACGAAACCCTGGTCGAAGCGGTCGGCGCTGAGCAGGTCCCGGCGGGGCCGCCAACTGCCCTCGGCGGTCTCCAACCGGATCAGCGGCACCGCGGCGCGCGGGTCCTGGTCGAGGGCCTGGCTGGCCGGGGTGTCGGTGGTGAACGGCACCGCCGCGGCGACCGGTTCGTCGGTCAGCACCGGCCGCCACCGGTGCTCGGCGGCCGGCGGGAGCTGCCCGGACACCGCGCTGGCGTGCTGGACGGCCACCAGGTTGGCGCGGGCCACCGCACAGGTCACCAGGTGGTCGGTGCCCGTGCCGGCGACGGAGGCGGTGACGGTCAGCGGGAACGCCAGCCGGTCGGCGGCGCTCCATCCGACCTCCAGCACGGCCACCCCGGTCACCGGGTCGGTGGTGGGGCGTACCGACACCAGGCGGACCACCTGCCGGTGGGTGGGGTCGGCGTCGGCGCGTCGACCCGTGTGCGGGGAGAGCACCTCCTCCAGCAGCAGCAGGTCACCGGCGGCCAGGCCGGTGGCGGGCAGGTCGACCAGGGTGGCCCGGGTCGCCCCGGCGGGCAGGCCGCAGTCCCGGCCGCCCCACACGTACAGGGCGATCTCGTTGCGGGCGGCCCGGGGGGCGAGCGGGGTCAACGTCTCGAAACCGGTCGCACCGCCGGCCAGCAGCGCCGCCGCGTCGGCGGGCCGTACCGCCGGGGTGGCCCGGTCGGCGGCCAGCACCGGCGTCCCGGCGGGCAGGCCCCGGCTCTCCACGTCCGATCCGGCGGCCACCCGCACGCTGAGCCAGGCGCGGGCCGCGCAGCCGTCGTGCACCGCGTAGTCCAGCAGCCGGGCGTGCCGGCGTACCGAGATCCGGCTGCGGGCGGTGCCCAGGTAGGCCTCGGTGCCGGCGGCGTCCTGCCGGTAGGACAGCCGGTCGGCCACGTGGGCCAACGCCTCCACCACCGTGACCAGCGGGTCGGCCGGGTGCCGGTCGACGCCGCCGGGCAGGGCGGCGAGCCGGTCGAGCATCAGCCGCCGGAACCCGGCGTAGTCCCTGGCCAGGTAGTCGGCCGGCGCGGTGGTCGCCGGCGGTGGCGGCACCGGCGGGGCGGCCGGCGCCGGGTCCAGGTCGCTGGGGCAGTTGGCCTTGAACGAGAAACCCTGCGCCGACAGCACCGGGTCGAAGCCGGGCGGCACCCGGTCGTCCACCGCCGAGCGCACCAACCGCAGGGTGTACGGGGAGAAGTCACCGGCCCGGTCCACCCGGACGGTCAGCTCCGCCCCGGCGGCGGCGACGCTGAGCACCCGCACGCCGGTGATCCGGACCCCGCCGTCGACCACCACGTTCCCCACCGTCAGCGGCGCACCGGCGGGCACCCCGCCGGTCTGGCCGGGCAGCGGGTGCAGGAAACCGACGTGCAGCAGCCGCTGGTCGGCGGCGTCCACCTCGACCCAGTCGATGCCGTTGAACGCGCTGCCCGGCCGGGCCACCTCGGCCCGCCGCTCGTCGTCGTCGCAGCGCACGCTCATCCCGCACCCCTCTCCACCGACACCTGCGCCGGTCGGCCGGTGGCCCGCAGCCGGTACTCGACGTGCACCCGCACCGCCGCCTCGGCCAGGTCGACCCGGACGTCGTCCACCTCGATCAGTTCGCCGAGCCAGCGCTGCAACGCGCTGCGGGCCTGCAACTCGGCGGTGCCCACCACCGCGTCGTCGACCGGGGCGAACAGCAGCTGGCCGAGACCGGCGCCGAAGTCGGGCCGGTTCACCCGCTCCCCGGGCGCGGTGAACAGCACCGCCTCCACCAGGTCGGCGACGTGCCGGTCCGGGCCGGCCAGGCCGGAGCGGCCCCGGTTGTCCGGCCGCCACGGAAACGCCGGGTACGTCATGACGCCACCGCCCGGACCTGCACGCCGGCCACCGTCGGCGGCCCCTGCGGGATGCCCTCCGCGCTGACCCCGAGCCCGACACTGGTGCCGAGCACCGGCGGCTGCCCGTTGACCAGCACCCGGGCCGCCGGGGTGGTCCACTGGAGCTGGACGCAGGGCTGCGGTTTCGTGCCCGCGCCCACCGGCACCTGGAGGGTGCACCCGGTGACCGGGTACGCGTCGGTGGCGGTGACCACCGGCAGGCCGTTGACCAGCACCCGCGCGTTGCCGGTCTGCGGGGTGACCGGACCGGTGTGCGGGCAGGTCAGCACGGCGCCGACGTGCAGCAACGGGCCGGGCATCAGGTCACCGTCAACGCGGTCTGGTTGACCGCGACGGTCGGCCCGACCAGGGTCACCGAGGCACCCTTGCCGTTGGAGATGATGATCCCGGTGTCGTTGATCGAGATCATCGCCCCGGTCAGCGTCTTGAGCAGGATGCCGCCGGTCGGGCCGGGAGCATCGGAGATCATCAGGGTGGCCTGGCCGGGGGTCTGCAACACGATCGGCGGGGTGGGCGGCGGGGCCGACGACACCAGCGCCGGGATCTCCGCCTTCGAGCCGTACCAGCAGCCCGTCCAGATCGGATGGTCGGCGTCGCCCTGCTCGAACTCCACCCACACCCCGGTGCCCGGCAACGGCACGGCGAACATGCCCGCCTGGATGCCGGCCAGCGGGAAGCAGGGCATCGCCCAGCTCGACGGGGGGAGCGTGACGTCCGGGACGGTCACCTGGATGCGGCCCTGCTGCAACGGATCGAGGTGGTTGACCACCGTGCCGCGATACTTGCCGTAATACCTCGTCGTCATGGCTGTGCCCTTCCGGAGATGGAGACCTGGGCGTTGCGGCCGAGGGTGAAGCGCTGCTTGACCTCGCCCGCCTTGACCGTGGTGGTCACGCTGCGCACCACGTACTCGCCGTCGTAGGCGCGGCCCGCCCCGCGCACCCCGACCAGCCGGCGGCAGCGCAGCAGCCGGCCGTAGCGCAGCACGTCCAGCGAACCGGACCCGGTGATCACGTTCGCCGACTGGGCGGCCCGGGCCAGGCCCCGGGCGAGGGTCTGCACGACGTCCATCCGGGCGGTGGCGTCGTCGGTGCCGTCGGGGTTGGACCGCCCGACGTTCATCCGCCGGTACGACAGCGGAATCGGGATCTTGCGGCCCAGCGGCGGGTTGAGCGGGCTGACGTCCGGCACCGGCAGCGGAATCGGCACCCGTACCTGCTCGGGGAACGCGGTGAGCAGGTAGACGGTCTTCTGCACCCCGTCGAAGGAGAACGACAACGACTCCACGTTCGCGCCCGCGTCGGCGTTGACCGTCAACGCCGGCTGCGGCTGGCCGGCGCGCACCTCCGGCCCCCAGTAGGCGGTGTTCATCCCCGGGGTGGGCCCCGGTTCCACATAGAACGTGTAGCCCACCTCGTCGGCGAGCTGCGACACGTACGCGAAGGTGGTGCCGCGCACGGCGGGAATCCGCTGCACCGGGTTCGGCGCGAACACCAGCACGCTGGGCACCACCATCGGCGCCACCCCGTACGCGGCGAACGGGGCGAGCAGGGTCAGCACCCGGGCCTCCGCCGGCATCGGCATCGGCAGGTCCGACAGGTCGATCAGGTCCATCATCTGGCTGACGTCCACCCCGGTGAGGGTGAGCGTCGACGCGCCCGCGTCGTTGCTGCGGGCCACGTCGTGCCGGGTCACCACCCCGTCGGAGAGCACCTGCGGCCGACCGTCGACGTGCAGCACCAGCAGCACCCGGGTCGGCGGGTCGAGGCTGCCGTCGGCGAGCATCCGCTCCACCAGCGACCCCCGGCCCAGCGCGAGACGCAGCTGGAACCCCGAGCGTTGCCCGGCGTTCTGGGTGACCTGCGCCTCCTGCACCGCCGCCACCAGCTCCATCGGGGCCGGTCGGAAGGTCAGCGGCCCGATCAGCACCTGCAACCGCACCCCGCTAGGCATCGAGGCTCCCCGGGAACCCCTCGGGCAGGGCCACCCGGACCACCTGGCCGGGACGGGTCAGCTCCGCCGGGTCGAACACCCCGTTGGCGTCGCAGAGCTGCCAGAACGCGGTGGGGTCGCCGACCGTACGGGCGGCCAGCAGGTCGACCCGGTCACCGTCGGCGACCGGTTCCCAGCCGGCGGTGGCGAGCCGCTCGGCGGGCGGCACGAACCGGCGACGCAGGTGCACGATCTCCTGGCCGGTCTCCGGGTCGACGGTGACCGTGGTGCCCACGGCGGCGTACCGGCTGTCCGGCGAGAGGGCCCCCGGCGTCGGCTGGCCGACGCCACCCGCGCCGGTGGCGGCGAAGAGGGTCTCCGCGACCCGGCTCTGCGCGGCCACCAGGGCCGGATCGGTGTCGGTCGGGTCGCTCATGGCAGCCGGTCGATGCCGAGGTCGGCCAGCCGCCCGCCGCGCGCCCGGCCGGCGAGCTGTTCGAGCTGCTGGTGGGCGGCCATGGCCAGGCCGCCGGCCCGGCCGTCGGTGCCCACGTCGTTGACGGTCAGCACCCGCAGACCCAGCCGGATCTTGGCGCGGATCGGGTTCAGCATCGGGTCGAACGCCTCCTCGGTGATGGTCAACTCGGTGATCCGTACCGGCCAGAGCCGGCGTCGTCCGAACGCCAGCAGCACCAGCGGCGCCGGTGGCGGCACCACCTCCAGGGTGCCGGCGGCCAGCAGCGCCGCCGCGTCCTGCACGGCGGCCAGGCTGGGGTAGGCCAACGACTCCAGCGCGGCGAGCTGCGCGGTCAGCCCCAGCTCCACCGTCTGCGGGTCGGTGAGCTGGTCGGCGGCGTCGAGGTCGGCCTCCAGGGTGAGCGTCTGCACCGGTGGGCCGGTGATCCGCAGCGCCTCGCCCCGGGCCCCACCCTCGGCCCCGGCGGTCTTGAGCTGGAAGCCCCGGGTCAGCGCGTCCGGGTTGTACTGGAGGGTGATCACCCGGCGGCTGCGCCCGCTGTCCGGGTCGAGCACGACCAGACCGGCGCGCAGCAGTCGGGGGCTGAGGGGACTGGTCACGGGGTGCCTCCAGAGGTGGGACGCCGCCAGCGGATCCGCTCCGCCACGGCCCGGGTGATCCGGCCCTGCATCAACAGCGGGTCCAACCCGCTGAAGTCGACGGTGCAGTCGGTCAGGTCGGTGATCCGGATCTGCCCGGTGGACAGGCCGAGCCCGTCGAAGAGCAGGTTCACCCGGGCCACCGTGGCGCTCTGCAACGACACCGGCCGCAGCCGGCCCGGCCGGCCGACGCCACCGGCGGCCCGGCGTACCCCGCCGCCGACGGCGAGGTGCACCAGCGCGTCGGGGGCCAGCACGATCTCGTTGCTGCCGCCCAGCGGCAGGGTGATCTCCCGGGGGTTGTTGACCGACAGGTCCACGTCGACGTTGCCGATCGCCAACCGGCCGGGCGGGCCGGTGGACGGTTCGTCGCTCTGCACGTCGGCGATGGTGTGCAGCAGGTCGTCGCGGGAGGCGGCGGTCGGTCGCAGCAGCCGGTTGAGCCGCACCAGGTGCGCGGTGCGGGCCTGGCTGACCTCGCCGGTGTCGAGCTGCCACCGCAGGACGTCGACGTCGCTGTCCGGCGGGGGAGCGCCCTCCGGCCCGAAGCTGGGCAGGTGCACCCGGTAGACGAGGTCGTCGCCCTCGACCAGGAACCGGCCCGGCGTCCACCACGGCAGCGCGCCGGTGAGCCGGCGGTAGTCGACCGCCCCGTCGCGCAACGCCAGCCGCACCTCCCAGCTCCGCTCGCCCCACAGGAACCCGTCGTGGGTGACGTCGAAGTCGATGTGCCCGTTGAGGCTGTCCAGCACCTCACCGATGCGGTAGGCGTCCAGCACCCGCACCAGGGCGTCCCACTTGCCGGCCAGGGCGGCCCGGCGCTGCGCGCTGGTGGTACGGGCCGGCGGCGGGGCCGGGACCGGGGAGCCGCCGCCCAGCATGGTGGCCAGGTCCAGCACGAACCGGGCGTTGCGGATGTCCAGCGACGGCAGCTCACCCGAGCCGCTGGTCAGGTCGTGGGTGAGGTCGCCGAGCAGCCCCTGCTCGACGAAGATGTACAACCCGAGGCCGCTGTCGGCGAAGGTCAGCCCGGTCACCTCGCCACCGCGTACGGCGATCCGCCGGCCGGGGGCCGCCGTGCCGTCCGGTCCGGCCGGGTCCTGCTCGTAGCCGATCGCGGTGAACCGCAGCCCGTACTCGGGGCGGCCGGCCGGCGCGCCGAGAAACAGCAGTTGCCGGCGCGGATCGGCGGTGACCTGGGCGCTGATCGCGGTCAACGTGGGCTGGGCCAGGTTGAGCCGCAACCCGCCGTGGTCGAGGAAGTCGACGCTCAGCCCACCGGCGGTGAAGTCGGCCGTGCCGCCGGAGAGGAAGGTGCCGATGTCGAAGCCGACCCGGGCCGCCTCGATCGCCCCGATCCGCAGGCCGCCGAGGATACGCATCCCCTCCGCCGTGCGGGTCGCCTCCACCAGGAAGCCGTCCTGCCCGGCGGCAGGTAGTAGCCGCAGCTCGCCGAGGACCGCCTCGATGTCCGGGCTGAGCCGGATCGTGGTGCCGTCGTGCAGGTCCACCAGCAGGCCGCCGGCCCGGGTCTGCTGCACCACCAGCTCCCGCAGCAGCAGCCGGCGGAACCGGCCGCCGGGGGTGCCGGCCGGCCACAGGTCGACCCGGGCCCGCGCGCTGATGCCGAGCAGGCTGAGCGCCCCCGCGCCCGGCGGGATGCGCAGGCCGAGCGCCACGCCCTGCCAGTTCAGCGCGTCCACCGAGATGGTGGCCAGGCTCAGCCCCGGCTGCCCGTCCGGGCCGATCTCGATCCGGTCCGGGCCGATGCTGACCACACCGGTGTCCAGCCCCTGGATGCCGACGTGCTGGTCGTGTTCGCCCGGCCGGGGCCCGACGCCGAGGTGACCCTCGCCGCCGACCACCCGGGCCTGGACCCGGCCGCCCCGACCGAAGGCGAGGGTGATCTGGGCGGCCCACAACGCGCCGTCGACGTGCAGCGCGGCGTCGATCCGGCCGGCGATCTCCACCCGGGTCGCCCCGGTGGTGAGCCGTCCGGCGGTCAGCCCCGCCGCCGCCGACCAGCGCAGGCCGCGCAGGTCCACGTCGAGGATCTCCAGCGGTGGCCGGTCCGGCTCACCGGCCGGGGTCGGTTCGGGCCGGCCGAGGCCGACGTCGAGCACCCCGTCGCGGTAGCGCAGGTCCCGCCCGGTGATCCGGGCGACGTGCAGCCGCTCCACGTGCAGCGCGGCGGTGGCCGGGACGACCCGACCGGCGGCGTCGCGCTGCTCCGGCGTGCTGTCCCAGCGACCGCTGACGGTCAGCCCGTCCAGCACGGTCGCCCCCCGGGAGACGATCCGCCCGTCCCCGGCCCGCCAGTCGATCGCGCCCAGCTCGATCCGGGCCGGGCCGACGTCCTCGAACCGCAGCCCGCCGGCCCGCTCGGTGACCAACCGGCCACCCAGCCCCGCCCGGCGTACGGTGACCGCGCCGTCCGGGGTCCGCAGGGTGGTGTCGGTGAGGGTCAGCCCGTCGAGCTGGATGCGTTGGCTGTCGGTGGGGTCGCTGACGATCCGGCCGGTCACCGGGTCGACCTGGTGCGGCCCGGACCGGACCAGGTCCACGGTGACCGACGCGGCGTTCGGGGCGGTCGGCCGGCCGCCCACGGTGCCGGTGATCGTGGTCGGACCGCCCTGCACCGTGCGGGAGACCACGCTGAACCGCAGCCGGTCGAGCTGCCCGACGGTCAGCCGCCCGCTGTAGGTCAGCTCCGCGCCGGTGAGGTCCACCTCGAGGTCACGCAGCCGCACCCCGACCAGCGCGCCGGAGACCACCTCGACGCTCATCCCCGGCGCCGGATCGGTGACGTCCATGCCGATCCGGTCGGCGTCGATCCGCTCGATGACCAGGTTGCGGACCAGCGCGTTGCGGACCTGCCGGCCGGTGGCGGTCGCGCCGGTGCGGACTCGGACGTCGAGGCTCATCCGACCGATCCGGGTGCTGCCCCGCGCGTAGACGCTGCGGCCGGGGGAGTTCAGCGCCAGCCCGGTCAGTTCGGTCTGCTCCACCACCAGGTCGGGCAGGCGCAGGTCGTCGCCGTCGGGCAGCACCCGCCCGTGGATCGCCTCGCCGGGCGAGCCGTCGGCGCGGGCCGGCGCGGTGAACGCGATCCGCTGGGCCTCCACGCCCGGCCCGGAGAGTCCGGTCACCGCCAGCTCACCCACCCCGAAACCGACGGCGGTCCGGCCGACCGGCAACCCCTGGGCGGCGGCCGGGCCGGCCAGTTCGGCGGGGAGCCGGCCACCGCCGACGGCGTCGAGGTCGGCCCGTACCCGCAGCCGGGACGCCGCGAGCCGTTCCACGGCGGTGGCCCCGGCCCGGACGTCGGTGGCGGTCAGCTCGGCCAGCCGCACCTGCACCCCGAGGGTGGCCGGGTCCAGGGTGACGTCGAGCCCACCGACGGTCAGCCCGCCGACGGTGACCCCGAAGTACCGGCGGGCCCGCTCCCGCAGCAGCTGGAGCTCCTGCTCCTGGGCCCGGGTGCGGTGCCCCGGCAGATAGCGGCCGGCCGGGTCGACCGGCTCGGCGGCCAGCGACTCCAACTCCCGTAGCCGGTCCAGGTCGGTCAGCCAGCCGGTCAGCTCCGCCCGCCGCTGCGCCCAGCGCGGCTCGTCGGGCAGCGCGGCGAGCTGGGCGGTGACGTCGGCGCGGGTGGGCAGGTCACCGGCGGTCAGCCGCAGCGCCGGTGCGCCGGCCGGGCCGGGCAGCAGCCGTACCCCGGTGAGGGTGGCCGACCCGGTGCTGCCCCGGGCCGTCGTCGCGGCGTCGGCCGGGACGCGGTCGCGGCGGAACCGGGTGATCAGCTCGTCGTCGGGCAGGTACTCCCCGGCGCGCGACGGCAGGGACGCCTCGGCGTGGATCGGGTCGATCTCCACCCCGGCGGCCTCGACCCGGCCGGTCAGCCCGGTGACCCGGATGCCACCGACGTCGATCGCCCCGCCGACGGACTGCCGCAGTTGGTCGGAGAGTTCGACCAGTCGGCGGCGTTCGGCCTCGGACAGCGACTCGGCGTGCCAGCGGTGCCGGGCCTCCAACCGGTCCAGTTCCCGCTCCGCCGGCTCCAGCGCGGTGAGCTGGCTGTCGACGGCGCGCAGCCGCTCGTCCAGGGTGGCGCGCCCGGCCCCGGTGGCGGCGTCGCGGCGCAGCCGCAGCGACTCCTGCTCGGCGCGCAGCCGGGCCGGCAGGCTGGTGGCCACCCCGATCAGGGTGCGGCCGACCTCGATCCGGCCGATCTGTTGCAGCCCGGCGAAGGAGAGCCCCTCGGCGGTGGCGCTGGAGAAGCTGACCCGCAGCGAGTGCATCATCTCCACCGCGTCGGTGACCCGCTCGCCGACCGTCCGTGGCGGCCGGAACACCCCGTCGGTGAGCAGCCCGATCGTCGCGTTGGCCAGCGGGGTGAAGATCTCCCCGGCGGTCAGCGAGGTGAACTGCTGGGCCAGGAACGGCGCGCCCGCCGTGTACGGGGCCAGCAACGCGTCGCTGATCTTGGACAGGAACGGCAGCCCGCCGTAGAACGCGATGACGTTGTGCAGCAGGTGGATCAGCGGATCGATGATCGGAATGCCGACCCAGCCGTGCCGGCCCGGCTCGGTCAGGTTCTCCTGACCGGTCGCCCCGGCCCGGAAGGCCAGCGTGGACAGGCCGAACCGGGTCAACCCGAGCAGCCCGCCGGGTAGCCCGTCGCTGGCGTACACCACGTCGGAGACGCTCAACGCGCCCATCCCGGCCTGCGCGCCGACCGGCCGCTCGTAACCCCGGTCGGAGAACGAGGCGACGATGTCCAGGTCGGTCAGGGTGAGCCGGCCGGTGCGCAGCGAACTGCCGGTGAAGGTGCGGTTCACCCCGTCGAGTTCCAGCCGGGGCAGCCTGATCCGCAGCACCCCCTGCCGGGCGTCCAGCGACAGCGACAACCGGTTGGCGCGTTCCCGGTCGGTGTCGCGCAACCGGGCACCGCCCAGGTCGCCGCTGATCCACTGGGCGTCGTGCAGGTCGAACTCGTCGACGGTGACCTCGTCGGTGAACAGGCTCAGCCCGGTGCGGCTGAGGAACAGCAGCTTCAGCCCCACCGCGACGAGCCGGGCCAGGTCACCCACCACCGTCGGCGTGCCGTCGGTGCGCAACGACTCCGGGTCGAATGTGGGCCGCCGGGTGGCGTGGTAGAGCCGCAGCTCCGCCACCAGCGTCGACAGGGCGGGCAGCAGGTCCGCGCGGACCTCCCGGGAACGCAGGAACACCCAGCGGCGGTCGTCCAGCGCGTACGCCTGGATGATCAGCGACCGCAGCTCGGTGACCCGCCCGGCCCGCCAGAGCCGGTCGTCGCGCAGCCGGTCACGCAGTTGGTCGCGGGCCTCCACGCGGCGCGGACCGGAGATCGCGGTGACGGCGAGTGAGGCGCGCATCTGCGGGGTCATCCCGGACTGCATCCGGGCCCACCGGTCCGGGTCCTCGGCGGCCAGCCGGGCCTGGTCGGCCACCGGCAGGCTGCGCACCAGCTGGAACGCCAGCCACGCCTCCCGGGGGTTCACCGCCCAGTCGGTCAGCCCGGTCGCGAGCAGGCCGCGGGCCTGCCGTTGCAGGTGCGCCGGGTCGCGCAGGGCGAGCAGGTCGAGCAGCTCCGCCCGCCACATCTCGTGGGTCAGGTACGCGTCGGGCAGCGCGGCGAGGATGCGGTCCAGGTCGCGTAGCGCGTCCAGCCGGTGCACGGCGGTCCGCAGCGCCTCCCGCCCCCGGGCGTCCGGGCCGGTGGTCGCGCCGGTGGGCCGGTCGTAGCCGATCAGCCGGCGGACCAGCTCGACGGCGTTCACCCCGTCCAGGCCGCCCTGCACGATCCGGTGGATGTCGGCGACGAGCCGGTCGGCGTCGACCTGCCCGGCGCTGCGCCGCCGCCGCTGCAGCGGTTCGGCGAGGGTGCCGACGCCGGTGTAGCCGCCGCCGAGCACGTCGGCGGCGGGGATGTTCTCCTCCAGCCGGTCGAACCAGCTGCCCTGGTCGAGCTGCCGCCACCGGTCCTGGGCGGCCAGCGGCAGGCTGCGCAGCAGCAGGTACGCGAAGCGGGCCTCGTGGTCGCGGATCGCCCAGTCGAACAGCCCGTACGACAGCAGCCCCTCCACCCGGGCCAGGTTCCGGTGCTCCGGGCGGGCGGCGAGGACGACCAGCAGCCGGGGGCCGAGCGGCGCGTCGACCCGCTTCTCCTCCCACGGCAGCTGGTCGAGCAGCGTGTCGAGGTGGCCGCCGTCGTCGAGCTGGCGGACCGCGTACCGCAGCCGGGGACCCGGCTCGGGCGGCCCGGCGGCGGCCGACGCGGCGGTGGCCGGGGTGCCGGCGGTGGG